>NZ_MJXM01000042.1:0-2612 GCF_001762775.1 Campylobacter sp. BCW_6464
GAAAATAAAGAAAATAGAGAAAAACTCATAAAAACCCTAATAATACACTTAAATTCTTATTTAGAGGCTGAAAGTAATCTACAAAAAATCAAGATTTTAGTCAAAATATATCAAAATTTACAAAAATGTAGCCGAACTCCTGATCTTATTGACATAGAAGAACTTGAATTTAACAAAGAAGACATTTTCGAAGAATTATTTTATGCTTTAGGCGGTTTAGGAGGTATGTATTCCGTAGAAATAATACAATCAAGAATTGCAAATTTCATCAAAATACTTGGCGGAGAACCTAAACTTTTATTAGAACAATTTTAAACACATAGACTTCTTCTTGAAGTCTATGCAAATACTCAATTTTAGAAAAATTAATTATTCAATAACGCAGCTTTTATTGTATCATTTGTTGCTTTGGCATATATAGCAGTAGTATTTAGTTTTGCATGTCTTAGAATTCCACAAGGTTTGTTCCTTTGGCTGTTAATCTCATGGCTAAAGTGTGTCTAAGCAAATGAAGTCCTTTTTTGCTGATCAAAGCTTTAGCGTAAATATTATTTACAATCAAAAAAGCATTGCTTCTATTTAAATGTTTTCCTGTGCTAGTTTGCATTATGTAATCACTATCTTGGATATTTTCTTTAAAATATTCAAGCTCATCATCTACTTCTTCTTTTTTAATAAATGCAAATTGTTCTTTACCGCCCTTGCCTATTATGGATATTTTTAATATTTCATCATCAACCTCTTCAAAATCACAAAGTTTTACATTTAAAGCTTCAGAAATTCTAAGTCCTCCATAAAGCATAAGTTTTTTCTAAAACTATTGTAAACTTCTTTTTTTGCTTTTTCTTTCTCTAAAACATTATTTAGCCTTATAATTTCATTTTCATTAAGATAATTTAATTTTCTTCTGATTTTTCTGTTCTAAATCTAATTTTCTTCATATCAAAGGAAAAAACAAACAAATCATCATTATTATCGCTTATAAAAGAAAAAAAGCTAGTTAATACTCTCAAATAAGTTATTTTTGTTTTTTTTGATAGTTTATTGCCATTTTTTCTAAATAATTAATAAAATTGACTAAAAAAGTCGTTTTTATATCGTTTATTTGCATTTCATCTTGATATTCTAATAAATATTCTACAAGATCTAAAAATACGCCTATAAAGTAAAAAAGTATTATTTGAATAGGATAATGCTTGAATATGTTTCAAATAAGCTTCTATCCAACGCTCTAAATCTTCGCTTATTGTAGTATTTTTAAGTTTCATTTTATTTATATCCTTTTTTTATAACATAATAATATATTATGTTATATTTATTTGCTTGTGTTAATACCAAAATATATATTTTAATAGGCTTATTTTGAAATAAGATTATGTTATATATTTTAAATTATACCATAAAAATATTTATATTTTTGCATTATTTGTCTATTTATACAATTTTTTATTAAAATTATGGTATAATTTATTTATTTTAACAAATAAAGGATAAAAATGGAAAAAAATACAATAAATAATGAAAATATTCAAAAAAATGAAATATTAATTCCAAAAAGAGTTTTATTTGATGAAAAAACATTAAAAATGATAGAAATGATGATTCCTACTTACAAAGATGAAATTTCTAATGCAAATAAAGAAAATGAGAAAATTAATCAAATGATTAAGCTTGCTATAGAAAAAATGTTTAAAAATGATTTTTTGAATAAAATAAATAATTTTTAATTAGGTTTTTTTATGAATAATGTTTTGTTGCACAGAATAACTGAGAAAGGAAACATTCGCTATTATAGCATAGAAATTATTGCCACTTTATTTGAGGAATATATGGTTGAGAGAGTTTACGGAAATGTGCGTTTTAAAAGTTGCACAGGAAGAAAAAATAATGTATTTCCAAGTTTTAATGAGGCACAAATTTTTTTGAGAAGTTAAAGAAACAAAAAATGAAAAAAGGGTATGCGTAAGTTTTTGCTCAAAAAATAAGAAAAAAACATTGATAAAATAGGCTTTTGAGATAAGCTTTTAGCTAAACTCTCAAAAACAGGTAAAAAATCCTTATCAAATCCGCTAATTTCAATTTTTATAGCCATTTATATCCTTTCTTATATAATTTTTATTTTTATTATACCATAAAGGGTTTTGTTGTAAAATTGGAAAAAACTTTTTTTATATATAAAATTACATAAATAAGACAATCAAAATACAATATAAAAGATTAAAGAATAGTAAAAACGGTTTTTTAAAAAAACTAATATAAATATATGGCTAATTATATAATTAATCCTCCTCTAAGCCATCATTAATTCCTGCTTCTGCAAGTTCAAGCTGTTCTTTTTGATACACTTTATCATCTTTAAAGGCTTCAAAACTTTTTTCCCATAAAACCTTTCTTTGCTCTATATATTCTTGATCTTTACACATATTAATCCTTTTTATTTATCAGGTTTAAAACCACTATCTAAAATTATTTTTGTCATTGCACCTTTAAGTTTATCAAAACGATTTAAAGCTTGCATATTACTAACTCTAAGCAATCTTATTTTATCATCTTTTTTATAAAACACTTTAAAAACTTCATCACTTTGTTTGTGTTTTACCATATCATCTAAA
>NZ_MJXM01000043.1:0-10971 GCF_001762775.1 Campylobacter sp. BCW_6464
AAAAAATGGCAATAAACTATCAAAAAAAACAAAAATAACTTATTTGAGAGTATTAACTAGCTTTTTTTCTTTTATAAGCGATAATAATGATGATTTGTTTGTTTTTTCCTTTGATATGAAGAAAATTAGATTTAGAACAGAAAAATCAGAAGAAAATTAAATTATCTTAATGAAAATGAAATTATAAGGCTAAATAATGTTTTAGAGAAAGAAAAAGCAAAAAAAGAAGTTTACAATAGTTTTAGAAAAAACTTATGCTTTATGGAGGACTTAGAATTTCTGAAGCTTTAAATGTAAAACTTTGTGATTTTGAAGAGGTTGATGATGAAATATTAAAAATATCCATAATAGGCAAGGGCGGTAAAGAACAATTTGCATTTATTAAAAAAGAAGAAGTAGATGATGAGCTTGAATATTTTAAAGAAAATATCCAAGATAGTGATTACATAATGCAAACTAGCACAGGAAAACATTTAAATAGAAGCAATGCTTTTTTGATTGTAAATAATATTTACGCTAAAGCTTTGATCAGCAAAAAAGGACTTCATTTGCTTAGACACACTTTAGCCATGAGATTAACAGCCAAAGGAACAAACCTTGTGGAATTCTAAGACATGCAAAACTAAATACTACTGCTATATATGCCAAAGCAACAAATGATACAATAAAAGCTGCGTTATTGAATAATTAATTTTTCTAAAATTGAGTATTTGCATAGACTTCAAGAAGAAGTCTATGTGTTTAAAATTGTTCTAATAAAAGTTTAGGTTCTCCGCCAAGTATTTTGATGAAATTTGCAATTCTTGATTGTATTATTTCTACGGAATACATACCTCCTAAACCGCCTAAAGCATAAAATAATTCTTCGAAAATGTCTTCTTTGTTAAATTCAAGTTCTTCTATGTCAATAAGATCAGGAGTTCGGCTACATTTTTGTAAATTTTGATATATTTTGACTAAAATCTTGATTTTTTGTAGATTACTTTCAGCCTCTAAATAAGAATTTAAGTGTATTATTAGGGTTTTTATGAGTTTTTCTCTATTTTCTTTATTTTCAAAAAACTCAAGAGGACTGTGATTTATAGTTAAAATAACCAAAAGAATATACTTGAAAAATTAATAATACAAAAAACATATACTTTTTAAAAAATAAAATTTTTCAAATATAGAAATTCAATAGAAGGAGAGAAGCTTAGTTAAAAGTTTGTTTGGTAAGCCAAAGGGAAAATTATAGCCCCCTTTAAAAAAGGGAAAACAAGTGTTAATAACACTTGACTATAATTATACAAAGTAGTATAATTATTACTATAATTTTGTTTAACATTCTGTATCACCTCCTTTTTGGGCGTGATTGAATGCTAAAGGGGTTGCCGCCCCTTTGGCATTAACCCTTATGCAATTATACCAAAAACAAACTCTTTAACTTCTTAAAACAGTCCATGAAAAGATTTTACTTGTTATTCTTTAGCACTTTGTTTTTTGCACCTTCATTTTTATTTGGTGCAAATATTGAAAATATAAAAAAATATAGAAATTCAATAGAAGGAGAGAAGCTTAGTTAAAAGTTTGTTTGATACCGCAGGTAACCCACTCCAGTTGCCCCAAAAATTGAGCTTGGTTAATATGTCTTGACTATAAATAAACAAAGCAGTATAATAACCACTAGAATGAGTTTTATGTACCTCCTTTCAGGGGTTTCACAATTTAGCCGTAGGGGGTCAGCCTGCGGCTTAAACCCTTAATGTAATTTACCAAACAAACTCTTTAACTTCTGAAACAATTTATGAAAGATTTTTGTATAAGTTTTAATATTTTATATGAAAATTTAGGTGTAAGCTATAAACAAGAAGCCTTTCGAGCTAGCTAAGAATACTTGGCTTTAGTTAGGAACCTCCTACTTCTAAGCGTTAGCGAAAGTAGGAGTAATTCACAGTTTTCATTGTTTTAAAATTTTTCTCTTCGTTATTAATAGATAATTTTGATATATCATATCTATCCCAAAAGATAAGCTCTAAAGGTCGTTGTAAAAAATGATAAGTTAAGCTTATAAAAATAATCAAAGCTATAAGCACACCACAAGGTATATAAAATCTTTTAAGTTTGTAGAAGGGTTTGTTCACGGATGCTCATATTTATTTAAATTAGCTTTTTCTAGCATTTTATTGTCCCAACCTTCTGGTAAATCTTTTATGCTTGGATAATAAGGGCGTAAAAGTTCTATATAAACTCCTTTCTGATAGGAAAGCTCAAAATAATACTTTCCTAAAGCAGAAGGGATAAGCTTTGCATCTCCGTGATAATTTCCATCAGAATAGACAAAATTAGGGCTATAAAAAGGGCTTCTAGGAGAAACATATGGGCTTTGTTGAATTGGTTGCACTCCTATTTCATCATAAGCAAAATAATCATATATGTTAAATTTAAAAATACCATTATTGCCAAAGCCATAATCATAATAATCATTAAAATAACCATTTTCTCCTTCAAATCCCATATCAAGCAATATTTTTTCATAACGCTTATTTATTTCTTCGTTTAAATTTTTATAATCTATTTTTGTGTCATCCATATAAGCTGCAGGATTAAAAAGAAGCTTGGTTTCATCTTGAAACAAACCGTAAGAAAGCTCTAATAAGAAATCTTTTAAGCTCCAAACCAAATCAGCATAAAAATACTCATCATCAAAAGTGATTAAATAATCTTCATCTTTTTTATTTTGTTTTGCTAAATAATCAAGCATAGCAAGCAATATTGGATTTTTTTTAATATAACTTTTATCTTTAAAATTATTAGCTTGTTCTTTTGTAAGAATGCCAACTTCTCCTAATTGATCATAAATTTCATCACTAAATACGAAAGGTTTTATGCCATGGTTTTTATTGATTGCATCAATATAATTTTTTATTATCATTGTGTTTTTACTATAAAGTTCTTTCACATAGGAAATGATTTGTTCTTGGCTTAAAATTTGAGTGTCTTTTTCTATTTTACATTGATACTCTAAATTATTTGGACTTTCAAAATAATAACCCCCATCCATACCATCATAAAATTTAGGTTTAATATAATTAGGATTTTTATTGGCAAGCCATAAGGGATTTTTTATCTTTTTAACTTCTTCTTCTAAATTTTCAAATTTAGCGGGTATGTATTTTGGGATGAGTTTGTTGCCTTTTTTATCAAAAACAATTTTACCAAGATATATGCCAAATTTTGGATTATAGTATTCAAGCTCATTCATATCATTAAATTTCCAAAAATATTGCTCGCTAGGACAAATATTATTATAACTTTTTATGTTTGTATTTATGGCTAAATAAATAGCATAAGGTTCTTTTCTGGTTTGTAAGAAATCTTTATGTTTTTCTACATCTGGTAAAGGTGGTGGAGTCATTATAATTTAATTTCCTTTCTGAAATAATATGCCACAATCCTAGAATCTAACTCACTTGGCTGAACATAGTATAAAGGACTTGGCAAGAGATCTAATTTGGGATTTAAAAATTTCCAACTTCCATAATATGTGCGATTTTTTAAACACTTCTTTGTTTCATCTTCATTATCATAAATCAAGCATTTTTTATCATAATTGTCAAAGATAGCATAATAACTTATTTCTATATAAAAATCTTTCATATTACAATAAATAAATTTTTCTATGCTATTTTCAGAATTATTTTTTATGCGGTAAATATAAAAGTGTCTAAATTCATGAATAATAGTATCAATAAAATTTAAAAAATTGATATTTAAATTTAAATTTAATATATGGGCAAATTTATTATAACTCCCTAAATTCAATCCGCTAGCATTGCTGCTAATTACAGGTAAAACTTTTTCATCTATCCCTAGTCTTTTAGCAAAGTCCTTTAAAAAATCTTCTATAATGTTGATATCAACAACTTCATTTTGAAGTTTTTTCTCAAAGCCCATTTTATAAATAGGGTTTTTAATATAAATATCTGAAGCAACTTTAACAAATTTCTCTCTTTCTTTTAAATACTTATCTCCATCACTTACACTTTTAATAAATTTTTCATTAGCTAAATCAAATCTATAATAAATATAAGCAATTTTTCCTGCAAGTTGGGGATAATTTTTAAAAAATTCATAATTATTTGTTTCTTTTGCTTTTTCTTTAAAACTTTGGCAAGCTTTTAAAAACTCTACAGCCTCAAGAACACTAAAAATACAATTTGTTTGAATTATATCACTATTAAAATCATTCCTTAGTTTGCTTTCTTTTACATCCTCATCCCTTCCAACTCCTACTCTAAAGCTCATATCTATAACTATATGAAAATCTTCTAAACTAGGTATAGCCTTTTTTTTATCATAAGCAAAGACTATGATGTAATATTTATAATCTTTTATATCTTTTATTGGTTCATTATCTCTACTTATAGGTAAATGAAATCCACAAATATTACCTTTAAAACTCGCTATAAATTTAAGATCTTTAGCCTCAATAGAACGACAATCAGCATCCAACAAATATCGCATTTTTTTCTCACTATTGCACTCTACATAACTCCAATTTAGCGTTTTATCGCTTTCTTTTTCTAATTGCAATTCTATATAAGTCCCTGGTGCAAAAGAAGCATTTAAATCAATATGGGAATTTTCATGAAATATTAGTGTTTTATTCATAAACTTTTCCTACAAATATAATTTTATTATCTATTTTTTCAGGGTAAGCCACTTTGAGTGAGATTATATTTTCCCCCTCACTCCGCACAAACTCAACCTGCTTACTTAAATCCTCTAATAACTGTGCTTGTGCCATACCTATGCTACCACTACTGCCAAACTCTCCCTTTTCATTGATGCTATAAAGATATAGATTATCTTTTATTATGCTTTGCTCTTTTTTATCTTTTTTGCTTGTTTTGTTTTCTTTTTCATTACTTTCTTTTATTTTTACTTCTTTAAAAGTTTTAGAACATTCTTTATTGGTATATAATCTTACACAACATTTTCCCCAAGTTTTTCCTATTTCAAAGGGATAATCTTTTAAAAAGCTAGGGTTAGTATCTTTAGCTATTTCATTAATCTTTAAATAATATTCTCCTTCAGGCAAAGTGCCAAATCTATCTTTAATACTTTCATCATCATAATAAAAATAAGCTTTTTTACCTTTACTTGTATCTTTTTCATCTTGGTAAAAATAATTTGCAATTTGCTTTTTACTTCTTTTTTCATTATCTGCCTTAGCAGTACCACTTCTTGCCATATAAGAATTAATTAATTCATTTCCTTTATAATGATAAAGATTAAATCCATCATAAACTAAATGATCTTTGGCCCTAAATTTAAGTATGAGTCCGATTTTATGTTCAGTATAATTATTAAATATCCTTTTAGCATTTTGTAAAGGAGTAGGAAAATAAGCTTCACTTTCATCAAGCTTTACTTTAAAGCTATAACAATCGCTAAAATACTTTTCTTTATCAAATCTTATCTTACCTTTTTCATCACTGCGTCTTTTTAGATTAACTACTCTTAAAGCTTCATCATGTTTAAAACCTTTGATAATGATTTTAGCATTAGCAATGGGTTTATTGTGTTCATCTTTTAAATATAAAGTGATAAAGCAAGGTTCTTTAGCACCGGATGAGGATTCATTTAAGGGTTCTTTTGAAATTTTGTTAAAACTTGTATTGTTGTAAGCAATTTCTTTTTTAAGCTCTTTGGGTTCTAGTTTAATATTTAAACTTTCTTCTAATAAAGAATAATTTTTAATCTTTGCATTATGATTGTTATATTTTATATTCAAATCCCCTAGAGAATTTAAATCCTCTTTATCGTATTTAAAATAATAAAGCAAATTTTCTTCTTTATCTTCAAATGAAAACTCATTATTTTCTTTTGCACCTAAAAGAAGTTTTTCGTAAAAAAATACCCTTGTATTAAATTCTTTAAATTTAATATTATATTCTTTTTCTATTCTTTTAATGTCAAGTAAAGATTCATTTTTAATAAACACATCACAATGATTATCATAAATATGGATTAAATTTGACATCGATGAAGCATTATTTAAAAAGATAATTTTTTTATTTTTGTCTTTATTTTCTAAGATGAAATGGTTTAGGTTTTTAGAGTGGGAAGATAAAAGATAAAAATCTTGTTCTTTTGTGCTACTTGTATTTTCTTTTGTATCACTTTCTTGATTTGAATTTTCATCTTGATTTAAATTTTTATTTATTTCTTTGTTTTTATTTTTATTTATTGTTTCGTCTTTACTATTTATTTCTTTATTTACAATCAAAGAATTAATATAAGTTTGATAAGCATTTTCTAAATCTTCAAATCCAAGTTTTTTAAATTCATCAATACTTTTATAAAGTTCTTTTCTTGTATTTAAATAAGTATCATTTAGTTTGTTTTTATGAGAGATAAAGATAGTATAAAAACTAGAGTTAAATTCTAATTCTTTTATTGTGTTTTCATCAAATAAAGCTTGCTTATCTTTATCATATAAAACATAATCTTCACAAAAATATAAAGCTTTTAATAGATAGGGTTTTGAATCGATGTTGATATTGTTGATATTTTCTAAAGATAGTTTTTGTATATAGGCTATTTTTAAATTATTGATTGCTTGTATAGATACAAGCTTATAATTATTATATTCTTGACTAAAATAATTAAGATTTTCTAAAAATATTTTATACTCATTGATATATTCTTTTTCATTTTGTATATTATTTAAATGCTTAAGACTTTGATTGAAAATATTATTATTATAAAAATTACAAGAAAAACTATCAAAATTAAATTCTTTTAACAAATTACTATTTTTATTATCTATAGAACATAAAGGAGTAAAGGAATTTTGTATGTTTTTGTAGTATGGGTAGAGAGAGTGGGCGGTGGATGTTGCTTTTCCTCCTAGAGAAGTTATGTTTATTATGAATAGTTTTTTTGTTTTGGTTATTTTTTTAATTGTTGTAAAAATTCCTGATGGTGCTAAATAATACAAAGGCCTTTCATTGACATCTTTTATTAAATATTCTAGTATAATATTTCTAGAAGTTTCATTTTTAATAATATCTTTTAAAAAGTCTAATTCTTCTAGTGTCTGCCTTTTATGAAAATCATCTAAAATAACACTTTTTTCTTGCCAATCTCTAAAACCTGAAATTCTAGCTAAAAAATCTCCAAAATCATAAAGTCCTATATAACAATCTACAATACCATCTTTAATATCCTTAAGATGTTCCATTAATCCTTTATTTGTCATTTTCTAGCCTTTTTAATTTGCAAAGAAGAAGTAAAATAATATTTATTAGTTTTCTACTAAAAAGAATGATTATTGATAAATAACATATCATTTCAAATAATCCATATTTTGAAAAATATCTACCTAAATATATGAAATTTAAAAATACAATTGGTGGAAAGAGTAATAAGTTTTCACAAAAAATACTATACACCCAATCTATAACTTTACTAGAAACTCCATATTTACTTTTGCAATTTTTACATTTTATTTCTAATTTGCCTGAGAATATATTCCAAATATTTTGCAATTTATTGATTTTTCCTTTACAAACTTCACATTCTTTATAAAGCGACATTTATCTTATCCTTTTACCATTTTCTACAATTTCTTGCCTTTTTCTTAAAGCTTCTTTTATATTTTCTTTAATATTAATAGTGGTATTGTTTTCATTTACATTCATCTAAAGCCTTTTGAATTTTATTTATTGTATCTTCTAGAAAAGGTGATATATCTTTACGATAATTTCTCAAATTTTCTTTTAATGTTTTGTCAAAAAGTTTTGAGCCATCTGGATCTAAGTTAATAAATATAGTATAATTTCTCTTTATTTGATTAAACATTAAGTTTCTATTTTCAAAAGAGCACAATTGATTATTGCGAAGTAAAAAAGAGCTCGGAATTGATATTTTTAAATAAATTGCTGCATTTTTATATTCTGTTCCCTTATCCAAATAACCTACACCCTCTAAGTAATCATAAAATTCTTCGTAATGTTTTATAAATTTAAATTCTTCTTCAAAAATTTGTCTTTTTAAATCTCTAGTTGATGCTCTTAAGTTTAGATATTTTTGTTTTTCATTTGAGTTTAAATCACTTATGAAATTAAGATAGCGAAAAAAAATTTGTTCACCACCAACTAAAAAGTAAAATGTATTAGCGTAATTTTGAAGAGAAGCTTGGTAATATTTATCTTCAAATCCAAATAATTTAGCTACCTTAAAATCAAAAATAGCCTTTTGCATTTTTTCATTTAAATCTTTAAAATCTTCTAGTTTAGGTTGATGGTCATCTATAATTTTAATCATGTCTTTAGGACTTGGGTTTAAAGTTATTTTTTCAAAATTTCTAAATTCTTGTTCTTTTTCAAAGCGATGATTTGTTTCCCAATAAATCGTATATAAAGGAGAATAAAGTAATCTTGCAAGCACAGCAAGTATTATGATAAATATAATACAAGGTATATAAAATTTTTTAAGTTTGTAGAAGGGTTTATTCATTGTTTATCCTTTATTACTCTGCTTTAAGTTCTCCACCTCTAACCACAAGTCCATTAGAGTCTATAGTTACTTCAACTCCACCTGCTTTAATGATAACACAATCAGGTTTTGCATTAATAATTGTTTCTCCTACCTGTATAGTCGCCTCGCTATCGGCTTTTAACTCATGAATAGTTTTTGCATAAGTTGTGATATTATCAGCTACCATGCTTGTATTTTTATCACTTTCAAATCCTATGGATTCATTACTTGTAAAAAGAATATTATCTTTGCTTTTATAATCCATCTCTTTCTCGCTTAACACTTGCATTTTATCACTGACATTAATATCATAATGCCCCTCAACCACTTCCTTTTTATTCCCCTTCACATTTCTTATCTCATCCTTATGGATAATAGTATTTTGATTAGCACCTATTTCTATATCTTTGTTTTCTCCTACAAACTCATGAGAGTTTTTAGCCACTCTTACTTTATTATCTACTCCTACATTTAAGGTATTGCTTAATCCTACTATGGTATCTTTAGATAAGCCTACATTAGTTAAGTATTCTCCTCCTACATTGACATTTTTAGCTAAGTCTATGGTTTGAGTATGAATCTTTTTAATCCTTTCATTATAAATTCCATCCACTATAGAATCTTTATCATTTAAGATTCTTTGAGTGAAATTATGCTGGACTAATTCATCATAATCCTTTTGGGCTTTTAAATAAATTTGTTCTTTATCTTTTATATTTGAGAGGGTAAGTTCATTATAACCTTCTTCATTAACACCTATGGTTTTAGAAGAAAGAGAAGTTTGGTGATCATTAAAAGGAAGATTTACTAAACTTGGATTAGCCCCATTATACAAACTTCCACTTACATAAGGTTTATCTATATCATCATCTAAAAAAGAAATAATCACTTCATCTCCTATTCTTGGAGTATGAAAAAAACCTGAATGATTACTTGCTATACTAGAAGCTACTCTTAAAAAAGGAGTGTGATGATAAGATTTATAAGTATTGCTTGATAAATTAGAAGAATTTGTATCTATATCATTTGCAATAAAAGTATCATTATCTAATTCTTCTTGATTAGCATAAAGATTAATCCTTACCTTAACCCTTCCATGCTCATCAGTATAAATAGTATTTCTCTCACTTTCTATATCCTTACTCTCTCCTATAACAATACCTTGAGTGCCATTAGGAGCTTTAGGTTTAGCTTTAAAACTTGGAGTAAAGATAATATTCTTTTTTAATAAAGTTAAAGTATTAGAATAAGATTTACTTAAATTTAAATCTTTTAAATTTAAATGATCATTAGTATTAATAGAATTAGCTAAGATGGCATCATCAATTAAGATTTGAGTATTAGCAATAATAATAAAGTCTTTAAGCAAAGAAGCTTTATCTTGTTTTTCTTCATCTTGATTTTTTATTTCTTCTTGATGATTAAACTCCTTATAATTTAAAGTGATAAAATCTCCTAAGCTAAGATGATAAATATTACTTTTTGCTAGTAAGCTTTCATTTAATACTAAGGCTCTTTTTTCTTTAAGAGAAGGCTTAGTCTTTAAATCAATGCTTTTTGTAAAAGAATATTCACTCTCATAAAAATGTTCATTATAATAAGCTTTGTTATTAAGTTCTTGTTCATAAGGAACTTTACTAGAGTGTAAAGATAAAAGATTTAAAGGAGTATTGGCATTAATACTAGAATGTGTAAAAGAATTAGTTCTTAAGCTTTGCTCTTTATAAATAGAAGAAATACAAGCTTGATTTAAAATATTATTAATATTAGGATTATACTCAATTTCTTTATTTTTTACATTTTTATACACATCACAAAAATAAATAGTGTTCTCATCTTCATAAAAAAAGATTCCATTATTATGGCTTAATCTTGTAATAAAGTCTAAATCACTTTCATTGTATTGAGAGATGAGTTCTTGTTCTTCATAATTAAAATGTATATTAGAATAATCAATTTCTTTATGTAAGATATCTTGATAAAAACCAAGGGTTTGTTTAATCACTTCTATAATATTAGTATGAGTATAAATACGATTGGCTTTATTTAAAGAAAGTCTTATCAAGACTGATTGAAGCTTAAAAGAAAAAAAATGCTTGTATTTTATTTGCTTAGTATTTGAAGTGCTATCATTAATATTTAAAGCACTTTCATGATTAATACCTAGATATTTTATATAAGTGATAATTCCCTTATAGTTTTTTACTTCATTGTTATCAAAGTTTAAGGTATTATTCTCATAAGGATTATGGATACTTAAAATAGCTTCTTGATCGATTAAAACATTAGGATGAAAATTAAAATCTTGACTTAGATTAAATAAGCTTTCATCTAAACTTTCAAAAAAACCTTCACATTCTATAGAAAAAAGTTCTTCAAGACTTTCTTTGATAATGGCTTTAGTGATTTTAAAGGGTAGGGGATTTGAAGTAGAATTTGATATAT
>NZ_MJXM01000044.1:0-994 GCF_001762775.1 Campylobacter sp. BCW_6464
AGCATCAAAACTTTCATCTTCAAATTCATCAAGTTTTTGTTCATAATCTCCAATTTTAATTTCTTGTATACGGTGATTTAAATTTTCATTTTCTAGACATTGCTTAAATCTTTCTACTCCCGTTTTACTCCATTCTATGCCACTAACACTGAAACCTTCTTTAGCGCAAAACCAAAGATTAGCACCTGTGCCAAGTCCTAATTCTAGTATATTTATTTTACTTCTATCTTTAACATTGTAAAAATTCTTTGCAATAAAACGGATTAAATTTTCGCTAGGGTATTTCCCCCATTCTTTTTGGGAAAAAATATTTTCCCAAAGAGTGCTGTTATTCATAATTTTTTTCCTTCAATTATATAAAGTTCACTGAGATTATTTTCAAGATTTTTTAATGTATTTATTTTTATATCTGTAATCTGGTAATTCTCTCCTTGATAAAGTTGTTTTATATCTTTTTCATCACAATAACGTATTATTCCCGTAAAAGCATCGCTTCCATGAGTTGGTTTGCATGTGTGATAGGGTAGTTTTTCATCTTTAATAAAACCTTCGTTATTAAAACTTGGAGTAATAGAGAAAAATTTACCATTTTTTTTAAGTTTTTTAATTGCTTTTTCTATAATGATTTTCGTTTTTTTAAAATCATTATAAGCAAGTGAATATCCATCAATCCAAGCATCAAAACTTTCATCTTCAAATTCATCAAGTTTTTGTTCATAATCTCCAATTTTAATTTCTTGTATACGGTGATTTAAATTTTCATTTTCTAGACATTGCTTAAATCTTTCTACTCCCGTTTTACTCCATTCTATGCCACTAACACTGAAACCTTCTTTAGCGCAAAACCAAAGATTAGCACCTGTGCCAAGTCCTAATTCTAGTATATTTATTTTACTTCTATCTTTAACATTGTAAAAATTCTTTGCAATAAAACGGATTAAATTTTCGCTAGGGTATTTCCCCCATTCTTTTTGGGAAAAAATATTTTCCCAAA
>NZ_MJXM01000045.1:0-104357 GCF_001762775.1 Campylobacter sp. BCW_6464
TGCCAAAAAAGAAATAGTAGCTAAAGATAAAACTATTTTTTTAGAATTTAAACAGGGTTCTTTGCCCTCTCCTATAGGTATTTTAGTTAATGTGATATTTTTCATAAGATTTTCCTCCCTTTATAATTTGTTCTATATGTTATATTTTTTAAAAATAATATAAAATACAAAATAAAACGACAGAATATTAAAATAGTTATACTTAAAATATTATTAAATACTTATTATTATAAAACTATATGATTTGAATTTGTATTTTATTTAAAGTTAGATTAAGAGTAAATTTTTTAGACTTTTATTGTTTTGTGTGTTTAGATTATAATCACTTCATTTTCTAAGTTTGTGCCAAATTCTTCAAAGACTTTTTTTTTAGCCAATTCGATAAGAAAAAACGCATCTTCAAAGCTTGCATTTTTTTTATTAATTAAAAAATTTGCGTGTTTATCGCTTAACATAGCATCTCCTTTGCTAAATCCTTTAAGTCCTACAGCTTCGATTAAACGTCCTGCAAAGTCGTTTTTCGGATTTTTAAAGATAGAGCCAAAGCTTGCTCCACTAGGTTGGTTGCTTCTTGCATTTTTTAAAGCTTCATCTTTAAGGGTATCAAAGCCAAAGCTTAGTTTAAATTCAGCCCAAAAAAAATGCGTATTTAAAGGACAAAAACGATAATCAAAATTTATATTTGCTCTTAGAATTTCGCCTTGAGAAGTAGCAATTTTGATTAAATTTTGACTGATACACTCTCCTTTAAGTCCTGCATTCATTTTCAAAAGCCCACCAAGTGTGCCAGGAATTTTGCTTAAATACTCAAAACCCTTAAGATTATTTTCTTTGGCAAAGCGATACATTTTGCTTGATTTTGTTTTGCAGCCTATGCGAAGATGTATAAAATCTTTATTTTGATCTAAAATTTGTATAAAATCAAAACTATCTCCTAAAATTCCTATATTTTTAGCTTTAGGGCTGACTAAAAGGTTATTTGCGCCACCTATTAAAAAACCATCAAAATCACAAATTTGATCTAAAACTAAAACTTCAAATTCATTTCCTATACGCACAGAAGAGTATTTTTTAAAATCAATGATCATTTGATAAAAGTTGGAATTTGATTTAGTATGTTTTCGGTAAAGTCAATCATAGTTGTAGTCATCCAAGGCATTAAAAAGATTAAAATAACTACAACCAGGATGATTTTAGGAACAAAAGAAAGTGTCATTTCGTTAATCTGTGTAGTTGCTTGAAAAATACTGATTACAAGCCCTGCAATAAGCCCTGCTAAAAGCATAGGCAAGGAAAGTAAAAGTGTGATTTTAAAGGTTTGCACTCCAAGAGCAACCAAGGTACTTTCATCCATTTTTATCCTTTTTAAGAATTTCTAGCTTCTTCGTATTCGCTAGGGATAAGATAATCATTTACGTGTATGATTTTATCATAAAATTTATAATCATATCCTAGTTTAAAAAGCGTATCTACAGCTAAAAGTTGAGTTTGATTCATGCTAATGGAGTTTTTATTCGCATATAGATTAAGATAAGTATTCAGTTTTTCTTCATCAACACGGATAAGTTTTCTTTCTATAAGCATAGGGGTTAAAATTTTACGATTTGCATCGGCGATTTTTACAGCATTGGTTAAATCCTTTTCGATCTTAATCGCATCGCTTAAAGGCAAAGAGCGACGCAAAGCCATTCCACCTAAAGGCAAAGGTAAATTTTCTTTAGCAAATTCAAGCCATATATCCCAAAGTTCTGCTTCCACGCAAAGACTTTGATCAAATTCTAAAATGCTTTCATGGATCAAAACTCCTGCATCTACTTCACCACTTAAAATTGCATTTTCAATATCTAAAAAATTCTTATAAATGATTCTTGCTTCAGGGTATTTCATACGAAAAATCAAAGCATTGGTGGTATTTGCTCCACTCAAAGCGACTTTAAAATTTCTTTTTAAATGCGTGTCTTTTTTCTTGATGAGTTTTGGCCCATAACCTTCGCCAAAACTCACTGCTGTGCGTAAAAGCGCATACTCAGAAGCAATTAAAGGATAAAGCCCAAAAGAAATAGCCGTAGCATCAAATTCATTTTTCAAAGCAAATTCATTTAAAGTTTGTATATCTAAAGCTGTATTTTCATAAGCAAAATCATTCCCCATCCACCCAAATTTAATAGCCATATACATAAAAATATCATCAGCATCAGGAGAATGCGCAATAGTAATTTTTTTCATCTATACTTCCTTTAAATCTTTGCTTTAATTCTAGCAAAATAAACCATTATTTAATTTTATTTTGTTAGAATTCTAACTAAAAATTTAGAATTTTTAAGGAAAGTTATGGATGATAATAAAAGAAAATCTCTAGACGCTGCCCTAAAAAGTTTAGATAAAACCTTTGGAAAAGGCACTATCTTAAGACTAGGGGATAAAGAAGTTGAGCAAATCGATAGCATAGGCACAGGTTCAGTTGGACTTGATCTTGCTTTAGGTATAGGCGGTGTTCCAAAAGGAAGAATTATAGAAATTTATGGGCCTGAAAGTTCAGGTAAAACCACTCTAACTTTACACATTATCGCAGAATGCCAAAAAGCAGGTGGAGTTTGTGCTTTTATCGATGCAGAACATGCGCTTGATGTAAAATATGCTAAAAATTTAGGTGTAAATACAGATGATTTATATGTTTCTCAGCCTGATTTTGGAGAGCAAGCCTTAGAAATTGTAGAAACTATAGCAAGAAGTGGTGCAGTAGATCTTATCGTAGTAGATAGCGTTGCAGCACTTACCCCAAAAGCAGAAATTGAAGGCGATATGGGTGATCAACATGTAGGACTTCAAGCAAGACTTATGTCTCAAGCTCTAAGAAAACTTACAGGTATAGTTCATAAAATGAATACCACGGTAATTTTCATCAACCAAATTCGTATGAAAATCGGTGCTATGGGTTATGGTACTCCTGAAACCACAACAGGTGGAAATGCGTTAAAATTTTATGCTTCTGTGCGTTTAGATGTTAGAAAAGTAGCAACCTTAAAACAAAACGAAGAACCTATAGGAAACCGCGTTAAAGTAAAAGTAGTTAAAAATAAAGTTGCTCCTCCATTCAGACAAGCTGAATTTGATGTGATGTTTGGAGAGGGTTTAAGCCGTGAAGGTGAGTTGATTGATTACGGTGTAAAACTTGATATCGTAGATAAAAGTGGCGCGTGGTTCTCTTATAAAGATAAAAAACTTGGACAAGGTAGAGAAAACTCAAAAGCTTTCTTAAAAGAAAACCCTGAAATTGCAGATGAAATCACAAAAGCGATTCAAAATTCTATGGGAATAGAAGGTATGTTCAGCGGTAGCGAAGATGACGAAGGAGAAGAATAATGTTAGTAATTGAAGATGTTAGAGCCTATGAAGTTCTTGATAGCAGAGGAAATCCAACCGTAAAAGCTGAAGTTACGCTAAGCGATGGAAGTGTAGGTGCAGCCATAGTTCCAAGTGGTGCAAGTACAGGTTCAAAAGAAGCCTTAGAATTGCGTGATAATGATGAAAGATTTGGTGGAAAAGGCGTTTTAAAAGCTGTTGCAAATGTCAATGAAACCATTGCAGATGAAATTTTAGGGCTAGATGCTTTTAATCAAACTCAACTTGATGATACTTTGCGTGAGCTTGATGGAACAAATAATTACTCAAATTTAGGTGCAAATGCGACTTTAGGCGTATCTATGGCAACAGCTCGTGCAGCTGCGGCTGCTTTGGGAATGCCTTTGTATCGCTACTTAGGTGGTGCAAATGCAAGCATTTTGCCTGTACCAATGTGTAATATCATAAATGGCGGTGCTCATGCAAACAACAATGTAGATTTTCAAGAATTTATGATCATGCCTTTCGGTTTTACCAGCTTTAAAGAAGCTTTGCGTTCGGTTTGTGAAATTTATGCGATATTAAAAAAAGAACTCGCAAATTCTGGACATTCTACGGCTTTAGGTGATGAAGGCGGTTTTGCTCCAAATTTAGCTAACAACACAGAACCTATCGATCTTTTAATGACTTGTATCAAAAAAGCAGGTTATGAAAATCGTGTAAAAATCGCTCTTGATGTAGCAAGTACAGAATTTTTCAAAGATGGCAAATACAACATGGAAGGCAAGGCTTTTTCAAGCGAGGATTTGATCGAACGCTATGTAGAACTTTGTGCAAAATATCCAATTTGCAGTATCGAAGATGGTTTAGCTGAAAACGACTTTGAAGGTTGGATCAAGCTGACTGAAAAATTAGGCAATAAAATTCAACTTGTGGGTGATGATTTATTTGTAACCAATGAAGATATTTTAAGAGAAGGCATCATCAAAAAAATGGCAAATGCTGTACTTATCAAACCAAATCAAATCGGAACTATTACCCAAACTATGAGAACTGTGCGTTTAGCGCAAAGAAATAACTATAAATGCGTGATGAGTCATAGAAGTGGCGAAAGTGAAGATGCTTTTATAGCAGATTTTGCTGTAGCTTTAAATACAGGACAAATCAAAACAGGAGCCCTAGCAAGAGGCGAAAGAACTGCAAAATACAATCGCTTGCTTGAAATTGAACTTGAAAGCGATGAATACTTAGGAGAAAAGCTCTGAGCGATTTACTTAAAGAATACGACGAAAGCACAAGAAAAAAAAGTTTTTATACCCATGTTATAAAAATGATTTTTTGGGCTTTTCTTGTTGTAATTGGAGCGATTTATTTTGGCAATATGTTTTTTGGGCAGTATTCTTTAGACACTTTATTAAGCTTAGAAAATACCAAAGAAGAGCTTAATAAAAAGATTATTTTGCTCAAAGAACAAAATGCTAAAGCACAAAAAGATTATTTTGAATTAAAAGGATTATACCCAAATGAAAACTAGAATTTTGGCAATATTTTTTATTTTTACCTCTCTTTTATATGCTGATGAAAATCCTTTCAAGACAGATCAAAATATAACCTTGGTTGCTCCACCTGAATTTCAAAAAGAGGAAGTTAAATTTAATTCTAGTGCAAGAATTTTAAAAAGCATCACTTTTAATTATATCAATTTAGACGGAAGTGAAGATAAGATCGATTTAGATATCAATAAAAGTATTGATTGGCACGATACTTATACTATATCAAGATTTAAAAGCCCTGATCCTTCAAAAGTACTTGATGTTTCAGTTACTATACCTGAAAAAAATAGCTCTAAACAAGAATCAAACTCAACAGCCAATGTTGAAATACCTTTACAGGTTGCAAAGATTTATGATTTTATTTCTTACGCGGTTTATAAAAACAAAATAAAACTTAACACTAGTGATGAAATGATCGCAGATTTTTCAGTAGGAAATCCGAGCAAAATCGTTATAGATTTTAGGTCTAATTTGATTAGCCCTACAAAAAACATACGCCTTAGCAATTCTATTTTTAAACGCATAGGCTTTGGATCTCATAAAGGATATTATCGACTTGTAATATATCTTGATGGAACTTATAATTATAATATTCAAAAAGATGCAACTGGATATATGATTAATCTGCTTTGATGAGATTTATTTTTTTAATATGTTGCGCTTGTCTAGTTTTTGCTAATGAAATTTTACTTCTTAGCAAATTCGATAAGCAAGATTTTAACTCTAAAGATTTTAATGCTTATTTGATGAGCGAAAAACTTGATGGAGTGCGTGGAATTTGGGATGGGAAATATCTAAAAACTCGCCAAAATTACCAAATAAAAACTCCTGACTTTTTTACAAAAAATTTCCCTCCTTTTGCTATTGATGGTGAGCTTTGGATAGCAAGAAATAAATTTGATGAAATTTCAGCTTTAATTCGTAGTGGAGATAGCAATTTGACCTTATGGAAGGAAGTAACTTATAATATTTTTGATGTACCAAATGCTTGTGAAGAATTTCAAATTTCTACTTGCACTCTTAAAAATCGTTTGGCTGTTTTAGAAGAGTATTTGCAAAAATATCCTAGTGTCTATATAAAAATTATTCCTCAAATTCCAGTTGAAAATCAAAATAATTTAAATCAATTTTACGAAAGCATTATAAAAAATCAAGGTGAAGGTATTGTCATACGCAAAAATTTAAGTCCTTATGAAAAAGGCAGAAGTAAAAATGCTATGAAATTAAAACCCTATGATGATGCAGAATGTGAGTTGGTAGGATTTCGCAAGGGTAAGGGTAAATTTGAAAATCAAGTAGGTGCCTTACTTTGTAAAATGCCTAATGGACAAATCATTAAAATAGGCAGTGGTTTAAAAGATGAAGATAGAAAAAATCCTCCAAAAATTGGTAGTATTGTGACTTATAAATTTAATGGATTGACCAAAAATTCCTTACCTCGCTTTCCGGTTTTTTTAAGAATAAGAGATGAAAATCCTTGACTTTAAAATTATTTTGTGATAAAATATTTCCTTTTATTTATTCGGGGTGTAGCGCAGTCTGGTTAGCGCACTTGGTTTGGGACCAAGGGGCCGAAGGTTCGAATCCTTTCACCCCGACCATTTTTTATAAATTTATACAAAATGGTGAGTGTAGCTCAGTCGGTTAGAGCATCAGATTGTGGTCCTGAGGGTCGTGGGTTCAATTCCCATCACTCACCCCACTAAGCGCTCGTAGCTCAACTGGATAGAGCGACAGACTTCGGATCTGTAGGTTATGGGTTCAATTCCTATCGAGCGCACCACCAAGATTTTATATGCGTTCATAGCTCAGCTGGATAGAGCAACGGCCTTCTAAGCCGTAGGTCAGAGGTTCGAATCCTCTTGGGCGTACCACTTTAGCGGATGTGGTGAAATTGGCAGACACGCCAGACTTAGGATCTGGTGCAGCAATGCGTGAAGGTTCAAGTCCTTTCATCCGCACCACTTACTTTTATCATTTTCAAACAAGAGTTGATTTCTCATAAATTTTTATTTCATTTTAAAATTTCTTATGATTGTTAGATAAAATGTAAATTTAATTTAGATAAATTTAAAAATTATCTTGCAAAAGATTTGAAAAATAATTAAAATATACAAAATTCAATTCAAGGAGATAAAATGAAAAAATTAGGTTTAGCTTTAGCAGCTTTAGTTGCTTTAAATGTGTCAGCATTTGCAGATTTGATAGTTATCAATAAAAAAGATTTAGTTCCAGTTTCAGCAAGCGAAATGCAAAACAAATATTTCCAAGAGAGCATCAAACCAATTATAGATCAGCCACTTTTTAAAAAGGCAACTTTTTATGAAGCAGATATTGTTGCAAAAGTTGATCCAAGAACTTATAATTCAACTCAAGCTATAATACAAAAAATATATTCAGATAAAAGCAATTATGTTTATTATAAACAAGTTCTTATATTAACTAGTGATGGTAAAAGAGCTAAGCTCTCTACTCTTTCTTGCGAAATTGCAAGTTTTGATAAGAAGGGGTATTTATGTGGAGGAACAAGCGATCATAATTATTCTATTAAGTAAATATTGCAAATAAAAATCCGCCTTGAGTTTTTACTCTTGGTGGAAATCAACCTAAAGACTTAACTATAAAAACATAGTTAGTATAAAGTATATCTAAATTTTAAGCTTTTTAAGTTAAAAATTTCTAGTTTTTTATATCTTTGCTGTAAAGATAAAATCAGCACTCATTAAAAATCTTTTCTTGATTAAATTTTTGTAAATTCATTTTTAGTGTTAAAAATGTGATGGTATTAACTTTATAAAAGTATTATTATATATTTTTTACTTAGGATAGCAATTATGAAAAAAACAATTTTAATCATTCTTTTTTTACTCACTCTTACACAGGCTAAGGAAATACAAGTTTATGAAAGTCCTACTTGTGGCTGTTGCGATTTTTGGGCTGATTATATGAAAGCTAAGGGTTATGAGGTTAGTGTTCATAAAACCAATGATTTTCTTAAAATCAAAGAAAAAATGGGTATAAAAGATGAGTATCAAAGTTGCCATACGGGTGTGATCGAAGGCTATGCTATTGAAGGGCATGTTCCTGAAAGTGCTGTAAGCTGGTTGCTTGAAAACAAACCTAAAGATGTTATAGGAATTTCAGCTCCTGGCATGCCGCAAGGAAGCCCAGGAATGGAACAAGGTTATAGTGAAAAATATCCTGTAATTTTGATGAAAAAAGATGGAAGCTATGAGCTTTATGGATATTTTATAGGAGATAAAAAGCTTTAAAGTAAATTTTTAGCTTTTTACTTTTTTGATTTCTTTTTCAAGTATGCTATAAGGAGTTAAGCCTATGAATTTTTCATCCATTTTCCCTTCTTTGAAAAAACTAAGTACAGGTACTCCATATATTTCCCCAATGGCACTTGAAAGGTATTTAGCTGCTCTTTTTTCATAAAACATTGCTAAATTAGATAAACCTTTTTCATCAGCCCAAGCTTTTGCATCATTTGCATCATTTGCATCGCCTAAAACCACAAAGATATTAAAATCATAATTTTTAGCCAAATTCTGTAAAATAGGAATTTGTTCTTTACAAACTCCACAATCTTTTGTGAAAAATATTAAGGCAAAATTTTGTGCTTTATCATTTAGTTTTAGGCTTTTTTCAAAACCATTGTAGGCAAAATTATAGGTTTTATCACTATTTAAAGCTTTAAAATTTTCTCCACTATCACAAGCTACAAAAAATAAAGCTATGATTAAAGCAAAGAAATAAGCTTGGATTCGAAAAATTCCCATGGTTTTTCTCCTAAAATTCTATCTTTTATCATCCCATCTTTAATGATGATGGTAGTAGGGGTTGCAAACACAGCATAACGATCATTGGTGATTTTAAGATCGTCTTTTAAAACTTTTACATTTTTAAAGTCAAATTGTTCGGCTAAAACTTTAACCACATTGGCATTATCGATGGAATTTATAGCATAAACACTGATTTTATTGGGATGATTTTGTATGAATTCATCCAAAGAAGGGAGTTCTTTTAAACAAGAAGGGCAGCCATTTTGAAAAAAGACTAAGACTTTTAAACTTGTATTATCATCAGCAAGTTTTACAGCTTTTCCTAAAGTATCTTTAGCTGAAATTTCAGCACTTTTTTCTCCAACTTTTCCAGTATCTTTTGAATTTTCAAAAGAACAAGCATTGAGCAAAAACAAAATGCTTAAGATTAAAAGGCTTTTTTTCATTTTAACACCCCATGTTGTAAGATAAGGGTTCGATCTGCGAATTTAGCCAAATCAGGATTGTGTGTGATTAAAACTATGGTTTTGCCTTCATTTTTTAATTTTTGCAAGGTTTGAAGAACGATTTGTTCATTAGCTTCATCTAAATTTCCTGTGGGTTCATCTGCGAGTAAAAGCTCTGGGTTGTTGATCAAAGCTCTTGCTATACAAACTCTTTGTTGTTCCCCGCCACTTAATTGGCTAGGTAAATGAGTGAGTCTATGTGAAAGTCCTACTTTTTCAAGAACCATTTTGGCATCTTCTTCATCTACGCTTGAGTGATAATACTGAGAGAGCATAACATTTTCTAAGGCATTAAGATAGGGGATAAGATGAAATTGTTGAAAGACAAGTCCTATTTTTTCACGACGCAAGGTGATTTTTTGCTCTTCATCCATTTGCTCTAGGTTTTCATTGTCTAAGATATACTCCCCAGAGCTTGGAGTATCCATGAGTGATAGTATGTTTAAAAGTGTTGATTTTCCACTTCCTGATGGACCCATGATAGCAAGCCATTCTCCTTCATAGACGCTTAAGTTGATATTGTTTAAGGCTTTAACTTTGCCAAATTCTTTATTTAAGTTGTTTATTTTAATAAGTTCTTTTTTCATCATTCACCTTTCAAATTTTCACACACATTGATTTTTAATGCTCTTTTTATAGGAAAAAATGCAGCCAAAAAGGCAAAAATCAAAGAAATGATTAAGGCTATAAAAACAGCTATAAATCTAAAATCAATACTAGAATTAAAAATCAAATAACCAAAGACATTGGCTAAAAATATCCCACAAAAAGCTCCGATTAAACTAGCAAAAAAACTTACTATAAAGCATTCACTAGCAAAAAGTTTAAAAATTTCACTTTTTTTTGCACCCAAGGCTAAACGCAGTGCGATTTCTTTTTTGCGAGAAAATATAATAGAACTTAAGGTCGTATTAACGCTAGTAGTGACTATGATCAATACTACAAGTATGATTAAAAACATTAAAGCTTTGATTTTTCCAAGTACTAAACCTTCGCTTAAGGATACTGAAGATATAGGTTTTGCATCGATGAATTCATTGTTGATTGCTTGTGTTTTGGCTTTAACTTCATCAAAATTTCCATAAACTACAGCATTAGCATAGTTAATACCGGCTCTATCGCTTAAATTTTGCACCACGCTTAAAGGGGCTAAAACAATGCTATCAAATTCATCATTGCTTGAAAGTATGCCTTTTATGGTAAGTTTTATGCTTTTTCCGTTGTTTGGATTGTAAATTTGAAGTTCATTGCCTGTTTTTAGGCCTAGTTGCTTGGCTAAATTAACCCCTAAAAAGGCTGAATTTTCATCAAAATCATTTAGAGAAAAGCTTCCTTCTTTAACTTCTAAAAAAGGTTTAGTGATTTTTAAAGCCCTAAAATCAGTGCCTAAAACCACTCCGCTTGTACTACCTAAATTTAAAAAATCATACAAAAAAGGAGTTAAAGCTCTAGCCTTTAAATTTTCTTTTATTTTTTCATACTCAGCATTGGAGATAAAATTTTCATCCTGCTTCGGGCTTATCATTACATTTGCTCCATAGGCTTTTAATTCTTTAGAAAGTTTGGTGTCAATATCAAAATAAATATTTAAAAAAGCTGAGCAAGTAAGTGCTCCTATAAAAACACTTAAAACTATTATAAAAAGTCTTTGATAAGAAAAGCTAATGCTTTTAAAAAGCTCATTAAGGAAAAACTTATCTACCATAAAGCACTCCTGCAGCTGAAAGTTGTGTGATATTTTTGATAGGAAGCAAGCAACCTAGCAAGGCAATAAGTCCTGCAAAAATAAAGCTTAAAGGTAAAGCTACAAAGGCTATATCAATAAAATATCCAAAAATGCTAAGGCTGATGATTTGAGAAAGTGCTGTGCCAAAAATAAAGCCAAATAAAGCAGCAAATAAAGCTACGATTAAATTTTCACTAGCAAAGATGAGATAAATTTGAAAAGTATTAGCACCAAGTACTTTTAAAAGTCCTATTTCTTTTTTTCTACGATGAATTTCAGAACTCATCAGACTTGAAATCGCAATACTTGCAACAATAAGACAAATAATACAAGTAATGCCCATTAAGGATTGGATCTTTTTAACCACCAAGCTTTGAGCATCGCTTATAGCATTTAGAGCTTTTGCATCAGCACCTGGTAAGCCATCACTAATTTGACTAGCGATTGAGCCTACATAAGCTGAGCAATACCATTTGTCATATTCTAACTGATCTAATTTTTCTTCGCCCATGCGACGCACTTTTTCAGAAAGGGCTGATTCAGGTATGGTAAAAGCTCTTACTTCTGCACTTGAGTAAAGCCCTTGTTTGTTGAGTAAATCTTGAGCTAAATTTAAAGGAGCGATGATTTTATTTGACATTTTAGGATTGGCATGAAGTAAAATGCCTACGATTTTTGCTTCTTTGCTTTGATTGTTTTCTCCTATGAGTTTGATAGTATCTCCTAATTTTAGTTTATTGTTTTTAGCAAAGTCTTCGCCTAGCATGATTTCATTGCTATCATCTTTTGCCCATTCCCCTTGGACTGCTAAATAAGGATAAAGACTTTTTATACCTGTGATAAAATCATCATCATCTTTAATTTTTATGGCTTTTTGAAAATAAGTGCCATAAATAAGTGCTTTTTGCTGGGAGTTTTCAATTGCGATTTTACCTTCTAAAAAAGGAGCAAGTGCGGTGATGTTGTTACGCCAATAAATGTCTTTAATCATATATAAATTTTTTTCTTCTAGGTAGTTTTTGTTTTTTAAGGGTTCATAAAGTTCATTACCTATTTCTATACTAAGACTTGAGCCTTTGGGTAAAACAAGGATATTAGAGCCATAGCTTTTGAGTTGTTTAGTTACTTCATCGCCTATACTTAGGGTAATATTTAGCATAGTAGAGAGCAAAAGCGTGGCTAAAAAACAAGTAAGAAAGGCTAAAAATTTTTGAATTTTGTTTTTAAATATAGAGTTAAAAATCATTTTAGCCAACATCGTTTCTCCTTTGGATTAAAAATTTCGCTTCATTTTCTTCTACATATTTTGTAGGATCTTTTTTAAATTCTTCATAGTTGTTTTGATTTGAAAAATAATAAGTAATCCCTTTATAACTATAAGAAAAAGGAGCTTGGGTGTTTATAACCTTTGTTTTTGATACAGGATCTTGCACTTCAATTTCTTTGATTTGACTAAAATAATTAGATCCTGCTATTACATCTTTAACATCTATGGTGATTTTTTTACCATCGTATTCGTATTTGAGTGGGATAGGATTGCAACCCCCGCTTTTGCCTACACTAGGCAAGAAAATACGCACATTGCAAGAAATGCAAATGAGTTGTCCATCTTTTTTGATATAGCCCATATCTCCACAAATCATACAAGCATCAAAAACAGCTACAGGAGAATCCTTATCTTCTCTTTTGTTGATAAGAAAAAACCTTATCACTTTGCCTTCAGCACTGATATAAGCAAAGCGGTGGAGTTTGTTATCCCTTAAAAGAGCTATATCAAAGATAAATTTGCCATTCTTATCGGGTAAAATTTCTTTAGGCTCATCTATGGTTAAAGGCTTAGAGCTTACCATAAAAAAGTATAAAACAATGCAAAAACTTATAACACAGGAGATAAAAACACTGGAAAAATAGCGATTAATAAGACTTGTTTTAGCTTCATTTTTGCGATAATTTATATCTAAAATTTGTTTTTTGCTTATATTTTTTTTGCGAATTTTTAAGCTTAAGAATGCTAAAAAAGTGATGAAAATTAAATAAACATAAATTCCAAAAACACCAAAATAATTACTTTTTCCTACAAAACTCACCAAAAAAGCATGAGTTTCTATGATGGAATTTCGCATTAAAGTAAGCAAGATATTGGCTAGAGCTTTATCGCTTTCTATAAGGATAAGCAGTAAAAACAGCATAAAGCTTGTTTTTTGATTAAAATTTTTTTGCCATTTTAAAAAGAAGAAAATCAAAATACAAACAAGCAAGGCTAAAGCAATAAAACCTAAAGAACTTATACCTTCGCTATCGATTAAAGAGCTAGTAAAAATAGGGAAATCTTGACTTAAAAAATAATAATGCAAAGCGGTGCAAAAACTTAAAATTCCTAATAAAATAAAATTTAAAATTTCAATTTTTTTCCAAAAATAAAATATAAAGCTTACTAGCAATAAACCTATAAAAACAAAATCAAAATTAAAGATTAAATTTTCGGTTTTTAAAAATTGTGCCGCGATAAAAAAAGCAAAATATCCAAATAAAAAGCCCAAAAAAACTGCTAAAAAACTTTTAAAAATATATTTTTTATCAGGAGTGATAAAGGCTATTAAAATACTTAGTGGCAAAACACTGATAAGAAAATGCACAAAATATATACTCATAATTTACTCTTTAAACATTGTTATTTTAATTTTTTCAAATAAAAATAAAAATATTTAAACACTCGGAAAATCCGAGCGTAAAATTATTTTGGCGTGCCTGTGTATTTGAATTTATAATCTACTTTAAAAGGCTCAAACCACTTGCCCACGCCTGTTTCTTCATCAACATGGCGTCCAAAACCTTGTTTTTCTGGATTTGAGATATAAAAAGTAAGTTCATAATTTCCTACGCCAAAGCCACCTTTTTTATCTTTTTCCATAGCAATATTTGCACCATAGTGAGGACCATCATCAGCCACCATAGGCATCAAAGTTCCACGTTTAATTGCACCTGTGTCGGTATTTTTAAGTTCATAAGCTATAGTTAAATAAGGCATCCAAAAACCTTCTGGAAAACCATTTGGATTGTTTTTAAGTGCGTGAATGTCAGCTTCTAGGTGAATATCTGCTAAAGATGCAGCTAAATCAATACCTCTTGGCTCCATTTCAATAGGTTGTAAATAAACAGCGGCTATTTCCATGCCATTAAGTTCTTTTGGATCGCCGATCGGCACTTCGCCTGCAAATAAATTTGTACTAATAACCGCAGCTGCAGCAACTACTGATAAAACTTTTTTTATCATGATTCTACTCCTTTTTTTGAAATTTGTTTTGTTATTAAAATGCCAATAATTAGCATGATCAAAACTATAAATTGAGGGATTAAGGTTTCATAGTAAGGATAAATTCCAAGCCATAAAATCGGTTCAAAATTCATAGGTATAAGACTAGGAATGATGACTTTTCCTTCTATGAGTTCAGCTATGCCTTTGCCTGTAAAAACAAAAACCATGTAAAAAATAATGTAAGAAGTGATATAGAAAAATTGTTTTACAGGTATGCGAATGGCTCCTGCTTTTAAAAGAAAATATAAAACAATAAGTATTAAAATTCCAAGTCCAAGCCCACCAAAAACAGCACTAAAATCAGTGCTTGTTTTAGCATCAAAAAGCAAGGCTTGATAAAAAAGCACAGTTTCTGCACCTTCTCTATAAACAGCTAAAAATACGGTGATCCAAAGGGTTTTTGCACTATTGTTTGATATAGCATCTATAGCACCTTGTTTGATAAAGCTTGTCCATTTTTTATTTTGTGCGTTTGAAAGTAGCCAAAAGCCCACATAAAAGAGTAGTAATACGGCTATAAGCATGGTAATACCCTCTATAAGCTCTCTACTTTGTCCTGCATTTTCTTTGAATAGCCAAGAAACTCCAAAAGCGGTAATAAAACTTAAAATCACTCCTGTAAAAAGAGCACTATAGGCGATATTTAGACGATTTTTGTTGCCACTTTGCACAAGATAAGAAACAATGGCTACAACGATAATCAAAGCTTCCAAGCCTTCACGCAAAATAATGCCTAAAGCCCATATAAACAACGAATAAGGGGTGGAATCTTGAATTTTATCTACACTGTTTGCTATGAGTTGTTCTAAGTCATTAAAAGTAGCTTCAAGCTCTTTTTTATCTGCACTTGCTTTAATCAGTGCTACGCCTTTGGAAAATAAACTTTCTATTTTAAGTTTTAAGCCGCTATCTACAGCACCGATTTTATTTTCCATACCGCTTGCTTCAAAAGTATCTAGATAAATTCCTTGCAAATCATCTACTATAGAAGCGCTAAAGCCATCATAATTTTTCAAAATTCCATCTAAGGCAAGTTTGATATCATTAGAAACTTTGGCATAATCTTTGCCTTTTGTTTCATCATTAAAGCCTGAAATTTGCAAACTTGAAAGTTCTGAATTTGGAATTTGTAAGAAAACATCAAAAATTTGTTCTTCTATGTTATCTAAGCCATTTCTTAAGTCTTTTTCATCTATTTTTGCATCGTTGATTTGGCGTATAAGGGTGCGTATGGCTTGTTGAATTTTTTGATCGTTTCCTGCTTTGGTAAATTTATTTACTAAAATTTCTACTTTGGTATTGCGATAATCACTAAATAAGGCATCATTTAAAAAATCTTTACTAGCTTGGTAGTTTTTTTCTTTAAAAGCATTAGCTGCCTGTGAAAATTTGGTAGAGATATTATCTAGTATAAATTGCAATCTTGCGTCCATTGCAGCAGCAGCTTGTAAATCAGCGCTTGCATTATCATCTGTAAGTTTGCTCGCATCGTTGTTTGTAGGTGTAGGAACTTGGGTGGTTAAAGAGCTTTGTGCTAAATCTTTTTTATCCACGCCCATCATTTGTGCGATTAAAGCTTCTGCATCAGCTTCGCGTTTGGCATTGGCTTCTAGGCTTGATTTTTCAGCTTTAGCCTTATCATAGTTTGTATCGCTTGCTTCTGCTTTTAAACGATATCCATTTTGTAAGATTGGGGCTACTTCATCAAGATCATAATAAAGACTATCAATTAAAGCATTAATTTGTGTTAAAGGAGCTTCATCTTTATACATGCGACGCAAATTTACAAATTTACGCTCCATGGTGATGGCTTTTCTTCCTATGTTTCTTCCTATAGGGCCTTCCATATTTTCAAAATGTTGAAAATACGCATCTTCGCTAAGCTTTTTAGCACCTAGATTATCACCCTTTTTGTAAGTTTCTATGCTTTGTTTTAGCATATCTTTGATAAGATTTGCTTCATTAATATAATCATCTACTCTAGCAAAAGCTGAGCTTGATAAAAAAATACTTATAATTAAAAATATAATTTTAAAAATTTTCATTATCATTACCCTTGGTTTTTGATAAAAATAATATTTATTATCAAAATAAATAATGGCTAGTATAATATTAAAAATCTTAAATAGAACTAAAAAATAAGCTTTTGTATCGATAATATTTTTTATTAATTATATTTAAGATATATTTTAATAAATTTTTAAATATATCTTATTTTTGTGATTTAATATGGGTTGTTTTTAAGTATCGCAAGGCTTTCTTCTAAGCTATGCACTTTGGGATATTGTTTTTGTATTTTTAATTTTTCATTTTTTAGTGTTTTAAAAGCTTAATAAAAATCAAAAAATCATTTATTGCGTATTCTTTAAGGAGATATAGCTATAGTATATTTTAGACTAAGCAGATATATCCAAAAGTTTATCTTTTTTGTTGGTATCTGTGTTTGTAGAATCGCTATTGTCTTTATTTACTTCTTCTTTCTCAGCTTCAGCTTCTACTTTCTCTTTTTTTTCTTGAGATTTTAAAGAAAAATCTATAGTTTGCCTATTTACTTCACTTTTGCCAAAATTTGTGGTATCCATAACGCCACAAGGTGTTACCAGTATCATTTCATTAACCTCTTAGTTTACAATGTTTACTAAACTTAAGATATTTTTTTCATTTTTTTCTTAAGTTGTAATTTTTGATTATATTATAAATCGTATAAAATAAGATAAAACTTAAATTTATTGAAATAAATTTTTATCCATTTAATTCACTTTTAAAAGTACCAACCATTTATATTTTGCTTATTGTTTCATAGTGTAAAAATTTTTAAAATAGGATTTTATCTTAAAAAATTTATGATTTTTAATTTCAGATATTGGTTTCCTTGAAAAATTTTAAAAAGTTTAGTAAAAAATATTAAGTTTTAAAAATATCATCCGATTTAAATAAAGTCTTAAGACTCAATCTAAAAGGAGGATGATATGGTTTCAGATGTTTCTATGGGTAATGCTAATTTAATGACTGCTGTTAATACTTCAGTTTTGAAAAAATCTATGGACACAAACGAGGCATTGATGAATGAACTCATCGAAGGTATGGAAGGTGTCTCTCAAGCCTCCGCTCCACAAGTTTCTAGCTCTAGTGGTTTGGATATTTACGCTTAAATATCTTAAGAACAAGCTTAAGAACTTGTTGGTATCTTGAGCTTGTTTTTTTAAATAATTATTTCTTTAGTATTTTTTCGTTATAATTTTGCCATTTTATTTATCGTATTAAATTTTTATAATATTTATTTAGGAGCAAGGATGCAAATGATAAAGAAGATGGTTTTAAGTGAAACTTTCCCTGGTATTTTGCTTATATTTTTTACATTTTTAGCCTTATTATGTAAAAATTCTTCTTTAAGTGTTATTTATACAGATTTTTTTCATGCTAATTTTACAGTAGGATTTGATCATTTTCAAATTTCAAAGTCGTTGGATTTATGGATAAATGATGGTTTGATAGCTATATTTTTTCTATGTATAGGGCTTGAGTTAAAATATGAAATTTTACGCGGACAGCTTAAAAATATAAGAGCTGTGTCTTTACCTATATTTGGAGCTTTTGGGGGTATGATTACTCCTGCTTTAATTTTTGCTACTATTAATTATTCCCATGATTTTGCTATGAAAGGTTGGGCAATACCTACAGCAACTGATATAGCTTTTGCAGTAGGCATTTTGATGCTTTTAGGAAATAAAATTCCTACAAGTTTAAAGCTTTTTTTACTTTCTTTAGCTATTTTTGATGATTTGGGCGCTATTGTTATTATTGCTTTATTTTATACAGATCAGCTTTCAGCTTTGGCGATTATTATTTGTTTGTTTTGTATATTTGCTCTGCTTTTGTTAAATTATTATCACATCACCCATCTTTCTTTGTATGTGTTAGTAGGTGTTGTATTGTGGATAGCTATGCTTAAAAGTGGAGTACATGCGACTTTGGCTGGTGTGATTATTTCTTTATTTATACCGCTTGATACAAAAAATAAAAAACCTTATTTGCATGAAGTTCTTAAGGATTTAAATCCTTGGGTGGTTTATTTTATCTTGCCTTTATTTGCTTTTGCTAATGCTGGGATTGATATCAGAGATATGCATCTTGGTTCAGTATTTTCACCTGTAAGCCTTGGAATTATTCTAGGATTATTTTTAGGAAAGCAACTAGGTGTTTTTACTTTTTGTTTTATTGCTATCAAACTTAAGCTTGCAAAACTACCTGAAAATATTAAATATGGAAAATTTTATGGTATATGTATTTTAACAGGCATTGGTTTTACGATGAGCTTATTTATTGATGGTTTGGCCTATAAAAATAGTGATATTTTTGAACATGCGGATAAACTTGCTATTTTAATAGCTAGTTTTTTAAGTGCCATTGTTGGTTTTATTTATCTTAAGATTGTTAAATGAATAATATAGTACATAAATTAAAAACTTTAGTTTTAAATGAGGCTTTTGGTGGTGTTTTACTTATAGTTTGTACTTTGCTTGCTTTGCTTGTGCAAAATGGATCTTTTAGCGAACATTATCGAGAATTTCTAAATTTAAAAGTCGGATTTAGTGTAGGTGAATTTGAGCTTAATAAACCTTTTTTGCTTTGGATAAATGATGGGCTTATATCTATATTTTTCTTTGCTATAGGGCTTGAGCTTAAGAAGGAATTTTTGCATGGGGATTTTAAAAATCCTAAAAATATTGTTTTACCTTTTATGGCTGCTTTAGGGGGTATACTTATACCTGCGATGTTGTTTGCTTTGGTAAATATAGGAGATGCTTATACTTTAAAAGGTTGGGCTATACCTACAGCTACAGATACAGCGTTTGCTTTAGCGATTTTAATGATGTGTGGTAAGCATATTCCATCAAGTTTAAAAATTTTCTTACTTTCTTTGGCTATTTTTGATGATGTGGGTGCTATTTTAATTATAGCTATTTTTTATACGACAAAATTATCAATAGTTGCTTTTGTCGTTGCAGGAATTGCTATTTTGGTAATGCTTGTTTTAAATATTTTAGGAATAACAAGAAAGTCTTTTTATTTTATTTGCTCAGTTATTCTTTGGATTAGTGTTTTAAAAAGTGGTGTGCATGCAACTTTGGCTGGAATCATAACAGCATTTTTTATACCGATGCAAACTAAAAATGGAGAAGCATTTTTAGAAGAAATTTATGAAAGTCTAAAATTTTGGCTCGCTTTTGTTATCTTGCCTTTATTTGCTTTTGCTAACGCTGGGGTAAATTTATCCAATATCGACATAGGAGCAATTTTTTCAGGTGTAAGTATAGGTATTTTCTTGGGGCTTTTTGTGGGTAAACAAGTGGGTGTATTTTTGTTTTCTTATTTGGCAATCCGCTTTAAATTTGCAGCCTTGCCCCAAGGTTCAAATTTGAAACAACTTTATGGGGTTTGTATACTTACAGGTATTGGTTTTACAATGAGTTTGTTTATCGATGGCTTGGCGTATGAAGTCAGTGATATTTTTAATTATGCAGATAATTTAGCTATTCTTATAGCTTCATTTTGTTCTGGGATTTGGGGTTTTATTTATCTTAAATTCTTTGCTACTCGATCTTAAGGGGACTGATGAGGCATATTTTTTTCATCATCACGATTGTATTCTTTATAAGTGGATGTAGTTTTTATCAGAATTTAAACTATACTCGTCCGATTTATAATACAAATAAAGAAACAAAACTTAAGACTATAGCAAATGAATGGAAAAAAACTCCTTATGTTTTAGGTGGAACTACTAAAAAAGGTGCTGATTGTTCAGGATTTACGCAGAGTGCATTAGCTCAGCTTAATATACGCATACCTCGCACTACAAAAACTCAATTAGGTTCTGGGAGAAAAGTTTCTAAATCAAAATTGCAAACAGGAGATTTGGTATTTTTTAAGACAGGTAGAGGGCCAAATGGTATGCATGTTGGTATTTATACGAGCAAGGGAAAATTTATACATTTATCTACTAAAGGTGGAGTAAAAGAAGTCGAGTTAAATAGTTCTTATTGGAAGGCTCGTTATATAGGAGCAAGAAGGTATTAAAGTGAAAATAGGTGTATTTGATAGCGGAGTAGGGGGGCTTAGTGTTTTAAAATCTCTTTATGAAGCTAGACTTTTTGATGAAATTATCTATTATGGAGATACCGCAAGAGTTCCTTACGGGGTAAAAGATAAAGATACTATTATCAAGTTCTGTCTTGAAGCATTGGAATTTTTTGAACAATTTCAAATTGATATGCTTATCATTGCATGTAATACTGCTAGTGCTTATGCTTTAGATGCTTTAAAAGCAAAAGCACATTTTCCAGTATATGGCGTAATTGATGCAGGGGTTGAAGCAACGATAAAAGCTTTACATGATAAAAATAAAGAAATTTTAGTCATTGCAACAAAAGCAACCATTAAATCAGAAGAATACCAAAAGCGTTTATTATCTCAAGGATATACAAATATAAATGCTTTAGCTACAGGGCTTTTTGTGCCTATGGTTGAAGAAGGTATTTTTGAAGGAGATTTTTTGCAAAGTGCTATGGAGTATTATTTTAAAAATATCACAACTCCAGATGCTTTGATACTCGCTTGTACTCATTTCCCTTTACTAGGTCGTTCTTTAAGTAAGTATTTTGGCGATAAAACAAAATTAATTCATTCAGGAGATGCTATAGTTGAATTTCTTAAAGAAAGAGAAAATATAGATTTGAAAAATCATAAAGCAAGATTGCATTTTTATGCTTCAAGCGATGTTGAATCTTTAAAAAATACTGCTAAAATTTGGCTAAATTTATAAGGAAACAAAATGATAGAATTGAAAAAACCAGATGAAATAGAAAAATTAAGAATAGCAAATCAAATTGTAGCAAAAACTTTAAATTTTTTAGAGAATGAAATTAAAATAGGAATGAGTTTAAAACAAATTGATAAAATGGCAGAAGATTATATTTTAAGCCTTGGTGCCAAGCCATCATTTAAGGGGCTTTATGGTTTTCCAGGTGCCATTTGTACATCTTTAAATCAAGTTTGTATCCATGGAATTCCAGATGATAAAATTATCAAAGAGGGTGATATTTTAGGTCTTGATGTGGGAAGTTTGATTGATGGGTATTATGGGGATGCAGCAAGAACTATTGCTATAGGAGAAGTTTCACCCACTGATAAAGCTTTAATCTCTTGTGCTAAAGACGCGTTATATCATGCTATAGATATTATTCATGATGGAATGCGTTTTAAGGAACTTTCAGCTGCTTTAGGCGAATTTATCCATGCAAGAGGTTTTGTCCCGCTTCGTGGATATTGTGGACATGGTATAGGACGAAAGCCCCATGGAGAGCCTGAAATTTTAAATTATTTAGAAAAAGGTGCGAGTGCAAAAAGTGGCCCTAAAATTAAAAATGGAATGGTGTTTTGCATAGAGCCTATGATATGCCAAAAAGATGGAACACCAAAACATTATAATGGAAAATGGGATGCTGGAAGTATTGATGGGCTTAATGCGGCTCATTATGAACATTGTGTTGCTGTGATTAATGGGCGTGCTGAAATTCTTTCTATGATATGATATTAAATTATAAAAATAATATTTTTTTCTTAAAATCCTAAAAATTTAAAATTTTTTAAATAATATTGTAGTAATATTCTTTAATAATTTAAGTTACTAAATAATATTTTTATCATATATTAAGTGTTATTAGAATAAAGTGTCACATCGTATTAAACTAAAACATAAATATGGTTTAGATAATTTAATAATTTTTATTAAATTATCTAAATATTTATTTTAGTTTAAAGAGATCTTTTAAGATCTCGTTTGGGTTAGGCTATTTCCCTCCCCCTTTTTATTCGTAGCCTAACTCTCTTTTAGAGTTTGGAAAATCTCTTTAAGCTAAAATATATTATATTTGCTTAAAGAGAACAAATGATTACTATTCTTATTTAAATAAATTTTTAAAATCCATTGTAGAGTTATAAATTCCAGCATTATCCACAGTTTCGCCCATGGTGATTGCGGTTGCTAACTCTGATAGAATGATTTTTATTTCATCTCTTTTATCTTGTATATAGGCTAATACACCTTCGTAATTACTTGTTTGAAGAATTAAAAGTGGATTAGCAATTTCAAATTCAAAAAGTTTTTTACCAACATAAACATTGAAAATATTTCCAAAAAGGGCTATTCCCATGAAAGAGCAGTTTTGTATAAGTTGTGATGCTGTGGCATCAAGAGTTCTTTTTTGCATATCATCTGAATTTTCATCTATTCTTTCTAGAATGCTTTTTTCTATTTTTTTTAAAGACATATCAAGTACTTGAAGTGCTCCTATAAAATCATTTGCATCATTGATTTGAGAGCAAATTTGATTTGCTTTAAATTCATTCACGCTTTGAATTTCGCCTAAGTGTTTTTTAAATATATCTAAATCACTTTTCATTGTTTACCTTTCAAAAATATTGCTAAATATTTAAAAAGCAAAAAGTGTTCCTAAATTAGGATAAATTAGAATTTACCCAAAAAACAATCTCATTTCCAATTTTATTTAAGGCTTTTTGAAAAGCATTATAAGTAGAGCGGATATCTTTTTTTTCTATTTTTTCTTTAGTATTGAAAATTTTATGAGCTATTATTTGATTGTTTTCAAGATTTATGAAATTTACGCTTATAGAAATTTGAGCGTAGTTTTCATTGTTGTTAAGAATTTGTTCAAAAGAGTTAATCCTGCTTTCAAGGGCATAATCCGCATTTAAAGAGCTTGTTGAAGAAAGTAAGGTTGTAAAAATATTGCTTTGTTCAAATTTTGATAAAATTAAAAAAGAATAAAGATTGCTTGGTAAGTCTCCCCAGAAATAATGTGCGTATTTGTTGCTAAAACCATTATCTATATAAACAATAGCTCGCGAGTTTAAATACCAAGGTGCATTTGCATTGCGAATTTTAAGAATTTTACCGGTTTTTTTAAAAAAAATATTTGAGTCTATTCCTTCATCTTTTAATATGATATTTTCATTTTTATTGATGGTTTCGTGTCTTAAAGAGCATCCGCATAATATAAAAATAAAAGTCAAAATATAGAATAATTGCTTTAGCATTATTTTTCTCCTGGTCCTAGTTTAGGTTTAGTTTCTTTAAAAATCAAATCAGCAGGGCTGTTTTGTAAATTTTCTATTAGAATATTGCTTTCAATTAAAATTCGTTTAAAAAGCTCTAAATTTTGCATCAAAGATGCTTTAATATCATCATAAGTGTTTAATTTTTCATCAGCTTTTTTTATGAAATTTTTTAAAATCATCGTGCTTTCTTTTATGTCTTTAAGACTGGAGTTGAAATTTTGCGCACTAAGGCTTATATTATCAGCCATTTTTCCTATTTTTAAACTTGTGTTTGAAAGATTAAGGCTTAAATTTTTAGAATTAGCATTTAAATTTGCACTTAATTCTGCTAGATTTTGCAAAAAGATTTCTAGATTTTTAAGATTTTTTTCGCTTAAAAGTTCTTTTGATTTATCATCGGCCGTTTTAACCAAAGAAAAAATATGTTCACTTTGTCTGTCTATGGTTGCTAAAAAACTTTCTTTAAAAGGAATGACTGGAAGTTTTCCCTGTATAGATACTAAATCTTTGCTATTTTTGCTTCCGCCTTGAAGTTGGACAAATTTAAGCCCTGTGATACCTTGAAGTTGCAAAGTAGCAAAGGTGTCTTCTTTTATAGGGGTATTGTTTTTGACCTTAATGCGTATGTTAACGCCGAGTTCATCTTGATTGTAAATGCTGATTTCTTCTACGCTACCTACTTCCACGCCCAAAAGCCTTACGGGTGCTTTTATGCCAAGTCCTGCAACGGATTCTTGCGTGTGAATTTCATAATACTTAAAACTTTCTTCTTTAGAGTATCCACCAAGCCAAAGTATGAAACCAAGACTTGCAAAAAACACTCCAAAAACAAAAAGTCCTACAAAAAAATAATTTGCTCTATTTTCCACTTTTACTCCATAAATCTTTTAAAAAGTCGTTCATTTTGCAGGCGTAATTCTTCATAAGTACCGCAAAATCCAACTTTTTTATTTTCTAAAATGATAAAGCGATCGAGTAAATTTTTCATACTTTCTTTATCATGTGTAACCAAAATGATATTTAAATCAAAACTTTTTTTTAATTCTAAAACCAAATCGTCAAATTCGCGACTACTATGAGGGTCAAGTCCTGAGGTAGGTTCATCTAAAAAAAGTAACTTACTATCAAGTGCTAAAGCTCTAGCAATTGCCACTCTTTTTTGCATACCACCACTAAGTTCGCTTGGAAATTGTTTTAAAACACTTTCGTTTAAACCTACCATTTTTAGCTTCATTAAAACCAGTTCTTGTATGCTATTTTCATCTAAATGAGTGTATTCTTTTAAAGGAATGGCTATATTTTCATAAACATTAAAAAAGCTAAAAAGTGCAGCAAACTGAAAAACCACACCCCATTTTTTACGCAAAGCAAGTGCATCTTCTTCGTTGATATTTTTAAGTTTATAGCCTAAAATTTCATATTCTCCACCATCAAAATGTTCAAGCATAAGCATTTGTTTTAAAAGGACGGATTTTCCACTTCCACTACCTCCTAAAATACCAAAAATTTCGTTTTTTTTGATTTCAAAACTTACGCCATCATGGACGATTTTTTCTCCAAATTTTGTAATGATATTTTGTGCTTTAATAACCATTTAAATTCCTGCAGAAGTTAGAATAACAGAGAATAAAGCATCAAAAGCTATCACCCAAAAAATAGCATTTACAACGCTTTTTGTGGTATAAATTCCTATGCTTTGTGTAGTGTTTTTTACCTCAAAACCACGAAAACAAGCAATAAGCCCTATTAAAAATCCAAAAATAGGTGCTTTTACAAGTCCTATAAAGATATGTTTTATATCTACAGCTTCTCTAAAGCGTCTTAAAAATTCGGCAATTGAAATATCAAGATTTAATTTTGCAACCATCATTCCACCTATAATACTGATTGCATCGCTAATGGCAACGATTAAAGGCATAGCCACTACCAAAGCCATAACACGTGGAATAATAATAAATTCAAAAGAACGAAAACCCATAGTATTCATAGCTGCAATTTCATCAGTGATTTTCATCACTCCAATTTGTGCGGTATAAGAGCTTGCACTTCTTCCTGCGATCACTATGGCAGCGATTAAAGGTGCAAGTTCTCTAGTGGCTGAAATTCCCATCAAATCCACTATGAAAATATTGGCTCCAAATTGTGCGAGTTGATAAGCGGCCTGATAGGCTAAAACCACTCCTACTAAAAGAGCAGTTAAAATAACTATAGGCAAGGCTTTAAAAGCAGAATTTTCTATATGATATAAAAAAGCAATAAAGCGAAAATTTTTAGGATTTTTAAGGCATAAAAAAAGACTTGTGAAAAAAGCTCCTGTGAAATTGATGAATTTTCTTAAAATTTTTAAAAGTTCTAAACTTAATTTTCCAAGATCGATAAAGTATTCACTGAAATTTTTATGTGATTTTTTTGTTTTGCTTAATCTTTGGTAGTTTTTTTCACAAAGTTCAAAAAGGGTTTGAAAGCGTGAATTTAAGCCTTCTTTGGTGATTTTAATATTTTTATCTTTAAGGTCATTTTCCAAAGCAAGGAAAAATCTCACTCCAGCGGTATCGATTGCTTTTAGATCTTTAAAATCAAAAATCACTTCCTTGCTTTGAATCAAAGCTAAAAAATCTTTTATTTTTAACTTATAAATACTTGTTTTATCCCAAATTCCAAAGATAAAAAGAGTGTTATTTTGAAATTTGAAATTTGTATTCATTTTATTTGCTAAGGATAAAATTTACAAGCTTTGAAACGCTAAAGCCAAAGTGTTCAAACACATCTTTGTCTTTGCCACTTTCTCCAAAACTTTCTATGCCATACACTTTATGGCAAAATTTATAAAGTTCATTAGAATGTGCTGCTTCAACACCTATAACTTCACCTTTTAACAATCTTTCTTGATAAGCTTTATCTTGTTTTTCAAAAAGTTCAAAACAAGGCATGGAAACAACATTACAAGCAAAACCTTGTTTTTCAAGTTCGTTTGCACTTTCTAGACAAAGCCAAACTTCGCTTCCGCTCGCTAAAAGTGTAAATTTAGCATCTTTGCTTTCTTCAAGTAAATATGCTCCGTTTTTTACATCTCCAAAAACGGGTTCATTTAGAGCTTTGAGTTTTTGGCGTGAAAGCACAAAAGCACTTGGAATACCTGCATTTAGGGCTATTTGCCAAGCTTTGACATTTTCCACTCCATCAGCAGGTCTAAAGGTTAAAAAATTTGGCATAGCCCTAAAAGTGCTAAGTTGTTCTATAGGTTGGTGTGTTGGTCCATCTTCGCCCACACCTATGCTATCGTGTGTGAAAATGAAAAAATGTTTGATTTTCATTAGAGCCGCTATTCTTGCAGCAGGTTTTAAGTACTCGCTAAAGATGAAAAAAGTTGCCGAAAATGGTAAGAAAATTCCATATCTTGCAAAAGCATTGTTAATCGCTGCCATAGCGTGTTCTCTGATACCAAAATGGATATTTTTACCTTCTACAAAGTCTCCCATGCCGTGAAGTTCTGTTTTATTTGAAGGGCCTAAATCCGCACTTCCACCTAAAAATCCTTCTAAATTTTTAGCTAAAATATTTAAAATTTCACCATTGCTATCTCTTGTAGCAAGATCTTTTCCTTTAAAATCAGGATAAGCTATCTTGCTAAAATCAGGATTTAATAACCTTTCTAAAAGTTCTTTTTTACCACTTTTTTCAAGCTTATCTTTCCATTTTGCTTCTTCTAAATCCCCAAGTTCTACAGCACTTTCAAAGCGGATTTTGCTTGCTTGTGGGATATGAAAACTGATATTTGGATCAAAACCTGCTTGTGCTTTGGCTTTTTTAATCACTTCTTCGCCCAAAGGTGCACCATGGCTTTTATGACTGCCTTCAAGCTCTCCTGCACCCTTTGCTATAGTTGTTTTTGCGATGATAAGACAAGGTTTTGTGGATTTTTTAGCTTGTTCTAAGGCTTTATTGATTTCTTCGTAATTGTGTCCATTTATACTTAAAACTTCAAATCCTTGTGCTTCAAAACGCATTTTTACATTTTCGTTAAAGGCTAAACCTACATCGCCTTCTATGGAGATATTGTTGCTATCGTAAATAAGTATGAAATTATCAAGCTTGTGAAGTCCTGCTAAAGAACAAGCTTCATAAGAAATGCCTTCTTGCAAATCTCCATCTCCGCAAAGACAATAAATTTTATGATCGATTAAATCACTACCTAGTAAATTTTGTGCTTTTTTTGCCGCCATAGCAAAGCCTACAGCATTGGCAACGCCTTGTCCTAAAGGGCCTGTAGCAATCTCTACTCCAAGAGTTGAAATTTCAGGGTGTCCTGGGGTTTTAGAATGAAGTTGGCGGAAATTTTTAAGATCTTCTAGGCTTAAATCATAGCCACTTAAATGTAAAAAACTATAAAGTAAAGCACTTGCATGTCCACCTGAAAATACAAGTCTATCACGGTTTAGCCAAGTTGGATTTTTGGGATTGTGTTTTAAATGATAACTTAAAACACTTAAAATATCTGCTAAGCCCAAAGGTGCACCTGGGTGTCCTGAGTTTGCTTTTTGCACCATATCGGCACTTAAAAATCTTAGAGTATTTGCCTGTTCTTGTAAAATTTGAATGTCCATTTTTTGCCTTTATAAGTATTGAATTATTAAATTTTGTATCATTTGTGCGAGTTTTTCATTAAGTTTTTCTAAATCTTGTTCGCATTCACTAAGAAGATTTTCTTTTGTTTTTATGGCTTGTTCAAGTCCAAGCAAATTGACAAAAGAATTTTTATGAATATCGTTATTAGTAGGCTTTCCGCTTTGTTCTTGACTTGTAGTTACATCGATAATATCATCATTGATTTGAAAAATCAGTCCTAGTTTTAAACCAAGTTTGTAAATTTGATTGCTTTCTTCGTTGTTAAGTTCGCAAATTTCACAACCCATTTTTAAAGCTGCAGCGATCAATTTTGCGGTTTTATGTGTGTGTAAAAACTCAAGTTCATTTAAACTCAGTCTTTTGTCTTCAAAAAAACAATCAATAGCTTGTCCTATAACCATTCCATTAAGTCCTGCATTAAAGGCAAGGGTTTTGATGAGTTTGATTTTGATTTCATCTTTTAAATGAGCATGACTTAGAACTAAAAAAGCTTCAGTATTTAAAGCATCGCCAACTAAGATGGCTGTAGTTTCATCGTAGCTTTTGTGTAAGGTTGGAATTCCTCGTCTAAAATCCGCATTATCCATAGCGGGTAAATCATCGTGTATGAGTGAATAAGTATGGATAAATTCCAAAGCTAAAGCCACATCTAAAGCTTGATTTAAAAGTTCAGGTTTATTGCTTTGTACTACGCTTAAAAGCAATTGTGCGCGAAAATGCTTTCCTCCCGCTTTTAGCATAAGGGCTAAAGCTTCATTAAAAAAAGGATGAAAGCTTTCAACTTTAGGTAGATTTTTTTCTAAGTGATGGATAAAAAGTTCTTTTAAATTCACTTAGTAAGCCTTATGAAAAATTGAAATTTACCATCGCCACCTGAGTTGGCATTTCCGCCTAGTTCATTGTTGAAATTTGATAAAGGTAATTTAGTACTTTTGCGTTCAATTAAGATGCTAAAGTCATTACCAGCACTTAAAATATTTTGTAATTCTTTAAAATTATTTAAAATAATATTATTAACGCGTAAAATTTTATCTCCTACCATAAATCCTGCATTTGATGCTTTTGATTTTGGATCTATTTTGGTTACAACAAGACTAGTATTAACCGTTAAACCAAGATTGCTTGTGAAATTTGTAATTTTTGGTTTTGGTTTAGAATCAGGAAGGTTAAATTTGCTTAAATCTTTTGCAAAAACTTCAGTAGAAATATTTAAATCCATATTATCACGCAATACTTGAAAATAAAGAGTGCTTCCGCGATCTGCAAAAAGAATTTTTTCATTGAGTTTTCTTAAATCATTGGCGGGTAAGCCATCAACACTTATAACTTGATCGTTGATTAAAAATTGTGGATTTTTTCTTACATTGTTAACATAAATTTTATTTTCTCGAACAACAAAATCAACGCCAATATCCCCCCAATAAACATCGTTATATTTCATAAAATGTTTTAAATAGCGATTGCCTATAAAAGAGCTATTATTTAAAGCAATCCCCATCATTTCACAGCATGGAGTCCCTAAAAGTCCTATTTTAGAATTAAAATCAAGTTGATCTTTTTCATCAATATTTTGAGCTAAATACTTAATATGCCCTATATAAGGTTTATTAGGATCCCAAATTCCAACCCAATCATTACGAGTAAGTTTTTCTTCATCACCCATAGGAGTAGGGATTAGGCTAAAGTCAGTTCTTACAAGATATAAATTTAAAAATGGATCGTATTTTACATATTTGTTAAGCTTAGTATTAGGCTGTTTTAACACAGCAAGTAAATTTTCACTGAGTGCAAAAGCTGGCATTCCTTCATAGTTGAGCATGCTTGCCTTATTTCTTTCATAACCTGCTAAAAAATCTTCAAATTTAGGTCTTTCTATACCAAAAGACAAAGTAAAAAGCATGCAAATAATTAAAATTTTTTTCATAATTTCATACCTCCAAAACCGCCTAAAACATCATTCGCCATACTTGAGCGATTTTGCGCAACCATGGCTAAAACATCATTAATCGCAGAAATAAGTAAAATTTGCAAGGACTCTTTATCTTCAAGTAAAGAATCATCAATGCTAACATCGATAATCTCGCCTTTTCCATTAGCGCTTACTTTAACAAGTCCTGCTCCACTTTTGGCGCTAAATTCACGATTTGCAAGTTCTAGTTCTATATTTTTTGCTTTTTCTTGAACTTGATTTAAAAGTTCACCCATTTTAGAAAAATCCATATTTTCAAACATTGATTATCCTTGATTTTTTAAAATTTCATTAACAACTACTTTATCACTAAAAGGATATTTTATCCCTTTAATTTCTTGAGTAGTTTCATCACCTTTGCCTAAAATAACGACTAAATCGTCATTTTCTTTTAGTTCTAAAGCTTTTTTTATGGCTTCTTTTCTATCTTCTATCGTTAAAACTTTTTCTTTTTTAGCAAAGCCTGATAAAATTTCTTCCATGATGGTTTTTGGTTCTTCGCTGCGTGGATTATCACTTGTAATGATAGCAATTTTTGCAAAATGTTCGACGATTTTTCCCATTAAAGGGCGTTTGGTTTTATCTCTATCTCCACCTGCTCCAAAAACAACGATGAGTTTTTTATTTTTAAGAGTGTCAAGCACTTTTTCAATGCCATCAGGCGTATGAGCAAAATCCACAATCACACCTTTTGCTACTTGTTCTACCCTGCCACAAACTCCGCCAAATCCACTGATAGCTTTTTCCAAATCTTTTAAATCAGGCTTTACAAGTTCATTCACACAAGCACTAGCAACTAGAAGATTGTAAAGATTAAAAAGTCCTAGTAAGGGCGAGTCTATGTGAAAAGTTTGATTTTTATTTGTTACAATAGCACTAATGCCTTCTTCTAAAGAATAGGCTTTGATTTGATATAAAGCAGGATTTTCTATGCCGTAAGTAAAAGCGTTACGCACATTAAATTTAATAGCCAAAGCATCTTTGTTGATAAATTTTAAACTCTCATCTGTAAAAAAAAGTTCTTTTGCTTCTTTGTAATTTTCAAAAGTACCGTGAAAATCTAAATGATCTTGAGTGATATTGGTAAAAATTTTAGCAGCAAAATTTAAGCCTTCGATACGGTTTTGAACGAGTGCGTGTGAGCTTACTTCCATGATGAAAAAATCACATTTTTTTTGAGTGGCTATTTGTAGGTACTCTAAGGTTTTAAGAATAGGGGAGGTGGTTAAGGATTTTTCATCAATTTGTTCATCGTTGATAAAAGCTCCTCTTGTCCCGCAAAGCCCGCATTTATAACCTAAATCCAATAAGATAGAATAAATCGCTGCTGCGGTTGTGGTTTTACCATTGGTTCCTGTGATTCCTATGATTTGAATCTTTTCATCGATTTTTAAAAGTTTTTTACATTCATTTACATCAATGATTTTTGCACCTTTTTCTAAGGCTTGAGCGTGAAATTTAGCATTTTGTGTGGTTTGTAAAAAAAAGCATTCTTTTTCACACTCTAAGGTATTATCTGTAATGAATGAATTTTCAAGTTTTAATTTCACTTTTAAATCCTATGAGTTTTTCTTGGAGTTTGATAAATCTATCATTTGCCCAAAAATGAGGCATAACATTTTCTATATAATTTAAAGTCATATCTTTATAGCCATTATCAAGTAATTTTTCCAAAAAATCTAAAAAATCATCACGATTATCAATAACTAACTTAGTGCTGTTAATGATATTTTCAAAACTTTTTTGAAAACCAAGTTCTTCTTCGCTTTTTAAAAAATCTTGATAATTTAACGCATGCCCATCTTCAAATTCGTTTTCCTGTTTGTTTTCTTGTTTTTTAAATTCAATCGTACTTAAAATTTCTTCTAAGTCTTTATCAATGCTAGAGATTTTGTAATGTTCTATATAAAAATCAAAAAGTAAAGAAGCTTCTTTAGGAGATTTTAAAGCAAGATCACAAAGGCAGATAAAATTTAGCAAGCGTTTATTTTTGCGTTTTTCATAAGCCATAGAAAAATACATTTTTGCAGTTTTAAAATCTTTCTTGTAAAAATGTTCAATTCCAAGTTTTTTATAATTTTGCAAATTCGTCTGCTCCGCCGTTTAAATTGATTATAGTGATTTCTGGATGAATATCAATCTTAAGTTGCCTTTCAAGACCGTATTTTAGTGTCGTTCCACTTGATGCACAACCTTTGCAAGCTCCTATTAAATGGACATAAACAACCCCATTTTTAATCCCTAAAAATTCAAGCCCTCCGCCATCACGTTCAAGCATAGGCAAGCTCTTTTCTAAACTTGCTTTAACAGGATTTATAAGCTCTTCATCACTAAAAGGCATCATAATTTATCCTTAAAAATTTTTATATACTTTAGCGTGATTGTGTTTAAAAAAAGGTAAATTAAGGCTTGAAATTTAAATAAATTAAAAAGGTTCGTCATTATCTTGTGCGCTAAATCCTAAATCATAAGCTGTAAAGTTTTTGTTACTAAAAATTCCATTTAAGTTTCTAAATGATTGTTGCAGAATTTCTTCGTTTTTTTCATATTTTAAGAAGCTTAAATATTCTTTTAAAAAATTATTTAATTCTTCGGTATTTAAATTTTTAATTAAAAGATTTAAATTTTTATCAATAAGCGTAAAAAGTTGTTTTTTTAATGCGAGTGTAGAATTTTTAATTTTTACATTGTTTAAAAAAGCTAAATTAACCTTGCAAATACCTAACAAGAATTCGCTATAGTTTAAATTTTTTCGAATATTTTTACTTTCAAATTCTCTAATATCACTATCTTCATAACCTTTTTTTTCTAAAATTTTATCCAATAAAATTTTATGCTTAAAACAAACACTATCACTAATTTGCTTAAAATCGTTACATATATCTGGATGCTGTTTTAAAAAAGCTATAAGTTCTAATTCTGCAATGTGAATTTTTTCTTTAGGAAAATTGTATTTATTTTGAGAAATTAAAGGGGTTTGTATGGTTTTTTTTGAATTTTGTGATAAGACGATAAATTTTTCATCCACTTTTAATAAATTTGAAACTAGACTAGTGTAAGAATTTGCCACTAAAGGTTCAAGATTAAAGGTGAATTTTTGTATAGTTTCTAAAGCTTTTTGTTTGTCAAGAGCAGAAATTATGGAATGAGTGGATATTAAGCGTCTGATATAAAATTCACCAAGCTCTATTCCTTCATCGAGTATATTATGGAGTTTTGTGCTTTCATTTTTTGCTACGAGCTCAGCGGGATCTTTTCCGCCTTGTAAAATTGCCACTTTACCGTCTATTTTGTTTGTGCTTAATAAAAATGCAGATCGTGTCGCAGCTTTTAATCCTGCTTCATCATTGTCAAAACATAAAATCACTTTTGCATCATAACGGCGGATTAAAGGTAGATGATGTTCGGTTAATGCTGTTCCAAGAACTGCTACAGCATTGTTAAACCCTGCTTTGTGAAAAGCTATTGCATCCATGTAGCCTTCACATACTATTATTTCTTTTTTTTTGGCTATATTTTCTTTAGCGATGTTAAAAGCATAAAAAATTCTACTTTTATCAAAAAGTATATTTTGGGGTGAATTTACATATTTTGCCGGTGCATTGGGATTTAAAGTACGCCCTCCAAACCCTACTAATAAGTCTTTATGATCGTAGATTGGAAAGGTGATACGCCATATAAAACTTGCGTAAAATTCATTATTTTCATCTTTTTTTAAAGCTCCAACACTCATAGCATCTTCTAAAGGAATTTTTTGATTTTGCAATAATCTTATACTATCTTCACTTGCTCCTGCAAAACCTAATTCGAATTTGGCTATATCTTTGTCATTTAAAGCTCTTTGGTAAAGATAGGTTAAAACTTCTTTGTGGTGTTTGAGATTATCTTTAAAATACGCATTTAAGCTTGGTAGTATAGATTTTAGCTCTTTTTTATTTTCTTGTTTTTCTTTTGTATAGCTCAAAGTAAAATTACTAAGGCTTGCAACTTTTTCAACTGCATCGGCAAAACTTAATTTTTCATAATCCATTACAAATTTAAAAGCATCTCCACCAGCCTTGCAAGCAAAACAATGATAAAAACCTTTGGTAGGATTGATATGCATAGACGGGTTTTTATCTGCATGGAAAGGACAGATACATACAAAACTAGAGCCTTGTTTTTTTACTTCAATATAATTTTCTATAACATCAACAATATTAAGTCTTTGGGATAAATTTTCTATACTTTCTTTAGTTATCATTTTACAAACCTTGTTAAAATTATACAAAGATTTGGCTATAATTTGGCATAAAATTTTTAGAGCGAGACTATGGATTTTTTCTTTGTAGAATACAGAGACCCTTTAGTAGGGCTTATAATTTTAACCATTTTAGTATTTGTTGTAGCTGTTGCAAATTATATTTGGAAAATATTTGCTAACAAAGATGAAGAACAAAAGCTTGAAAAATTTATAAAAAAATTTGAAATGGATAACGCTCATAAAGAGTTGTTAAGAAATAGTAGCTTGAGTTTTGGAAATTTAAGTTTTTTGGCCGAAATTTTTACTAAAAGCGGAGAATTTGAAAAAGCAACTCAAATTTATTTGATTGCTCTTGAAAAATGTAAAGATAAACAAGAAAGAGAATTTATTTTCCTTTCTTTGGCAAAAGTTTATTTTAAAGCAGGATTTTTAGAGCGTGCAAAAGAAGTTTTATTACAAGTTTTAAAACTGCGTCCAAGAAATATACAAGCCTTAAAACTTTTAAAAATTGTTTATTTAAAACTTCGTTCTTATAAAGAAAATTTAGAACTTTTAGAATGTCTTTTTGAGCTTAATGAAGATGTACAAAAAGAGCATGATTTTATCAAAGCTTTAGAACTTTGTACTTTTAATATCACTGATGAAGAAAAAAAGAAAAAACTTTTAGAATTTAAAATAGAAGATAATCCTATGTTAGGGCGTTTAGTTTTTGAAAAATATCATATGTTTTTAGGGCAAAATTTTTTTGATATTTGTGATTTGCTTTATAGAGAAAATGAAGCGTTTAATTTAGAAAATCAAGATTTTTTAGAATTCTTTTATGCTTTGGGCAAAATTTCAAAGCATGATGATACACATCAGTTTGTTTTTAAAAATTCTAATTTTAAAATGTTAAAAATTTTAAAAGATAATTCTTTTAATGCGGGGTTAGAATTTTCATATCGTTGTTCTGAGTGTAAAAATGTTATGCCTTTATTTTTTTATCACTGTCCTATTTGTTATGAGTTTAATACTTGTACAATTATTTATGAAGTGAAAAACAATGAAACACATTGAAATTTATACAGACGGTTCATGTCTTAATAATCCAGGTTTTGGCGGATGGGCTTATATTTTGCGTTATAAGGAGTATCAAAAGGAAGGTTTTGGAGCTGAGGCTAATACCACTAACAATAGAATGGAGCTAATGGCAATTATTGAATCTTTGAAGGCTTTAAAAGAGCCTTGTGAAATTTCGCTTTTTACAGATTCTAACCTAATGGTTCAAAGTATTAATGAATGGCTAGAAGGATGGATAAAAAAGGATTTTAAAGGTAAAAAAAATATAGATTTATGGAAGGAATATATTAAAGTGGCAAAATCTCATAAGATTAAGGCTTTTTGGGTAAAAGCACATAATGGACATTTGGAAAATGAAAGATGTGATACATTGGCGCGTGAAGCTGCTTTGAAAATTGCAAGGGAAAATGATGAAAAACATTGAAAAACTAGAGCAGAGTTTAACTTATGAATTTAAAGATAAAAATCTTCTTATACATGCTTTAACCCATAAAAGTTTTAAAAAATCTTACAACAACGAACGCTTGGAATTTTTAGGTGATGCCGTGCTTGATTTAGTTGTGGGTGAATACCTTTTTCATAAATTCGCCAAAGATGCCGAAGGAGATTTATCTAAGCTTAGAGCGGCTTTAGTGAATGAAAAGTCTTTTGCAAAAATTGCAAATAGTTTAAATTTGGGCGATTTTATTTTTATGAGTGTTGCTGAGGAAAACAATGGAGGAAAAGAAAAGCCTTCTATACTTTCAGATGCGTTAGAAGCCATTATAGGTGCTATACATTTAGAAGCTGGGTTTGAGTTTGCAAAAACTATTGCTTTAAGGCTTATAGAAAAAAATTTCCCTCAAATTGATGCAAAAATTCTTATAAAAGATTATAAAACAAAATTACAAGAGATTACACAAGGAAAAATCGGACAAACTCCGCAGTATGAAACAGTGCGTGCTTTTGGTCCTGATCATTTAAAGCAATTTGAAATCGCTTTAATGCTTGATGGTAAAGAACTTGCAAGAGCTATTGCGGGAAGCAAAAAAGAAGCACAACAAATGGCAGCAAAAATTGCACTTGAGAAATTAGGAGCTTTATAGTGAATACCTTTGGTACGAGATTGAAATTTACAAGTTTTGGTGAGTCTCATGGTGTGGCTGTTGGATGTATTATTGATGGAGTGCCTGCTGGAGTTAAATTTGATGAAGAATTTTTACAAAATGAGCTTGATAAACGCAAAGGCGGAAGTAAATTTGCAACACCAAGAAAAGAAAGCGATAAAGCTCAGGTTTTAAGTGGAGTTTTTGAAGGATATACAACGGGTCATCCTATAGCTATAGTAGTTTTTAATGAAAATGCTCATTCTAAGGATTATGATAATTTAAAAGATCTATTTCGTCCTGCTCATGCGGATTTTGCTTATTTTTATAAATATGGCATAAGAGATCATAGGGGTGGAGGTAGATCAAGCGCTAGAGAAAGTGTTGCTAGAGTGGCTGGTGGTGCAGTTGCAGCGATGCTTTTGTGTGAATTTGGCATTTGTGTTCAAAGTGGTGTTTTTGGAATAGGAACTTTTGTATCAAATTTGAAAGAAGAAGAATTTGATTTTGAATTTGCTAAGAAAAGTGAAATTTTTTGCCTTGATCCAAAACTAGAAAGTGACTTTAAAAATGAAATTTTAAATGCTAGAAATTCAAAAGATAGTGTAGGCGCTGCTGTTTTTACAAAAGTTAGTGGTATGCTTGTGGGACTTGGAGAAGTTCTTTATGATAAGTTAGACTCTAAATTAGCTCATGCTTTAATGGGAATTAATGCTGTTAAAGCAGTTGAAATAGGCGAAGGTATTAATGCAAGCAAAATGCGCGGATCGTGTAATAATGATGCTTTAAAAGATGGCAAGTTTTTAAGCAATCATAGTGGAGGAATTTTAGGAGGAATTTCAAATGGAGAAAATCTTATTTTAAAAACTTATTTTAAACCTACTCCTTCTATTTTTGCCAAGCAAGAAAGTATAGATAAATTTGGCAATAATTTGGAATTTGAACTCAAAGGTAGGCATGATCCTTGTGTAGGTGTTAGAGGAAGTGTTGTAGCTAGTGCTATGGTGCGTTTGGTTTTGGCTGATTGTTTGCTTTTGAATGCGAGTGCGAATTTAAACAATTTAAAAAATGCTTATGGATTAAAATAAAAAAGCCCATTTTCATGGGCTTGATTGCAATATTTTGAAAAGATTCAAATACTATATCGCTTGTTTTGCTAAATACTTTATACTTTAACTAATAAAAAATTGATTAATATCAGCCTTATTTTCAAAAGCTATACTTGCATAAGCTTGATTTTTAAATTTAAGTTCATGGCTTTTTCCTACTTCGTGTTTAGTATAGGTAAGGGCTATTTTTAAGGCAAGTTCTAAGTCTTTTTCTGAAATTTTTTCATCTACCAAAGAGTAAGCTCCGATTAAATCTCCAAGTTCTATTACTTCATATTTAGGAGTTTTTAAACCTTTTAAAAGAGTATTTTCAAGTTCATTTCTACCTATGATCATTTTAGCTCCATTGGGTAATCTTAAATGACGACCATATTTTAAAAGTTGTGCGTCATTAACCTGCATATCTTTGTCAAATTCTATGAAATCTCGAATTTTTTTAGCAAAACTATCAAGAGTTAGCAAACAACCTCCACCTGGGCTTTCAAAGTCTTCTAAGCCAAATTTAGCTGCAAGTTCAAGTTGTCTTTTACGACTTCTTCCACTAATACCTTCGAGTTTTTCTCTATCTACCCAACCTTCTCTTTCAGGTTTGGTTAGAGGTAGGTTTTTTGCACACATAGGACGCAAGATTAAATCTTCTTCATCAAGAGCAAGTTTTTTAACCTTTGCCATCGCATCACTTCTTTGACTCATAGGGCGTTGTCCTAAAACTTCTCCTGTGATGATAAAGCTTGCATTTTCTTCTTTTAACATAGCAAGAGCAGTTTTAAACATAAAAGCATGACAATCTATACAAGGATTAAAATGTTTGCCATAGCCATATTGTGGATTAAAAAGCACTTCTTGAAGATAGGAATTTCTTACATCTATCATTTCAAAATCTGCACCTACCATTGCCGCACGCTTTTTCATGATTTCGCTTTTGTCACTTGTGCTTCCAAAACCTATGTTGATATTTAGAGCTTTAACTTCTATGCCTTGTGCAGTGATGAGTTTCATTGCAAGCATACTATCAAGCCCACCGCTAAAAAGAGCTAATGCTTTCATTGATTCCTTTCTGAGATTATAAAATTTTTTAAGATTTTGTCGATTATAAAAGGTATAATTTTAACTAAAAAATCTTTAAAATAAGGATTGGAAAATGTTAAAAATAATTTTGGTTTTAAGCATTTTGAGTTCTTTTGCTTTTGCAAATTCTTGTGCTAACTACGAGCAAGAACTTAAAAAGTGTAATTCTTTAAAAAATTCACATGAGAGAAAAATGTGTCGTTTAGGTTTATTTGCAAAATGTAAAAAAGGATAAATAATGAAAATCGATACTTCTACTAGTTTAACTCATTCTTTAACTAATAATGTTGATAAAAAAGAGCTTAGCGTATTAAAAAAAGAAGATCAAGATAAAATTCCCGTGCAAGATCTTTCGAGTTTAAATAGCGATGGTGTTAAGGTTGTTTTTGAAAATAAGCAAGGTGAACTTATAGCTTTAAATTTAAGCGATGAAAATTATAGTAGTTTACAAAAAAATTTCAGTTCTTATACGAATTATGTTGCTAGAAATGATGGTAGTATAAGGCTTAATGGCGAAGCAAACCAATTTGTTTCAAATTGGTTTGAAAGTGTAAAAGATAATTTTGGTTCTTTAAATTCAAATTTAAATAACAAACAACAAAGTGTAAAATTAAATTTTAATACAAGCACCCTTCAACAAAGTATGCAAAATTTAGGCTTTAAAACAAGCGATGAAAAAATATCTGATGATGCAAATATAGAAGAAAAATTAAATTTTTTTATTGATAAAGATGTAAATAAAGATGGTAAAGTTGATGATAGTGATGTTAAAGAGCCTAGCATGAGAGAAATTTTAAGCGACATTAAAGAAGCATCAGGTGGTGGAGCTAATGCTATGAAAACCATAGATCCGCAAAAAATCAATAAAAAAGATGATAAGGAAAATAATATCAAAGAAAAAGAAGACGAAGATTTACTTCAAAAAGCCCAAGAAAAAGGTTTAAGTGCTTTAAGTGCTGATGAGCAGGCAAAGCTTGAGGCTAGCAATCCTGAAGAATTTGAAAAACTGAAGCAAAAATCTTTACAAGAATTAAGTCAGAATTTAAGTAAAGATTTTCAAAATAAAATTGAAAATCAAGAAACACAAATTGTAGATAAGAGAGTGTAGCAAATTATAATTTTACCCTCTTAAGATTTTAAAATCATATATAATAGGTAGTGTAATTCTTAAATCCCCGTTATAGTGTGGAAAATTTAAAGAAGCTTTTTTTATGCTTTCTAAAGCACTTTTATCTAACAAATCATATCCTGAGCTTTCTATGATTTTTAAATCTGTTAAAGTTTTATTTTCTTTCCATAAAAATTCTACTTTTACAGTTCCTTGCATACGCATTTTTTTTGCTTGCCTTGGATAAAATTGTGCTTGTTGTATAGCTTTTTGGATTTCTTTTAATACAGGGTGATTATCTTTTCCTTGTGTTAATTGGGTGATTTTAGGTTTGACATTTGTATCAGTTGTTTTTGTAAAAGTTTTAACTTCTTGAGTTGGTGCTATTGGGATTTTATTTGGTATTGGATGTGAAGGTGTTTTTTTTATCTTTTTTTGCATTTTTTCAGGAGTTTTTTTAATAACTTTTGGCTGAGGTTTTGGTTTGATAGGTTCTATAATGGATTCTGTTGGTTTAGTCTCATTTGTTGGATTAGTTTGGGTAAACTGTTTTATTGCTAAAGAAAAAGAATCTTCATTTTTAATTTCCATTTTAAAAAAGTCATTTGAGTGAAAAATGACAAAAAGCAAAGGTATAAAGACTATAAAAGTTATATAAGAAGCTTGGTATTTATGATTTAAAAATAAAGTTTTCATTTGTTTTTCTCAGTAAGAATTTGAAAATTTTCATGTTCTTTGGCTTTTAAAAAATCTATAATTTTTACAAAGCTTTCAAATTTAGCATTTTTATCGCTTTTTAGTTCTACTATGGTTTTTTTATCAAGTGAAAAAATAGCATTTTGAACTTCATTTAAATCAGCTAATTTATCATTTAAATAAAAAGTATTTTTTTCGTCTATGGTTATAAGAAGTTTTTTTTCATTATTACTTATATTGGTAGCATTTTCACTTGAAGGAAGTGAGATTTGAATTTTTCCATGCGCAATAAAGGTTGAAATACTAAGTACTATAGCAAGCAAAACAAGCATAATGTCTATAAATGGAACTATATTTAAACCTTCATTTTTTGGTAGTTTAAGCATTTTTATTTGCCTTATAAGCATTGCTTAAGAGGGAAACTTTTCTAAGTAAGGCATTATAAGCCATTAAAGCAGGAATAGCAACCAAAAGTCCCAAGGCTGTAGCTTTAAGAGCTAAAGAAAGTCCTACGACTATAGATTTGACATCTATATTGCCCGCTAAGCCCATTTCGTAAAATGTAACCATGATGCCTATTACAGTGCCTAAAAGTCCTATATAAGGGGCATTGGAATAGATGATATATATAGTGGTTAAATTTTCACTAATCGCATCATCAAATTGCTCTTGATTCTCATAATTTTTAAAGTTAATTTTTCTAAAAAATAGCATTCTTTCTACAACACACCAAAAAGCTATAAATGCCATAATTCCTAGAATTAAAAAGATAATTAAATCGATGTAATCTTTTAGAAATTCCACATTTTTCTCCAAAAATATACTTACTAAATTTTAGAAGATTATACTATATAAAAAATAAATTTATAATTAATATCAATTATCATAATTTTTAAGAAATTCTTGTTTATAGTTTTTATTTTTATTAGGTTATAATTTATAAAAATTTAATAGGGTTTAACATGACTATAGATTTAAATCACAATTTTACCTCTTTTGTTCTTCTTGATGAAGTTGATTTTAATTTTTCGGAATTAAAAAGCATTTTAGAATATAAATTTAATATAAAAATAGCTGATGAAAATTTTACCAAAGAGGGCGTGATTTTTTTATATGAAAATATGTTGGTTACTCTAAATTTGATTAAAAATCCTATACCTAATCACGAAGCAGAATACTATGCAAATTTTAATTTTATGTGGAAAGATGCCTTAGAGCAAACTAAAAAACATAAAGCTCATCTTCTTATAGCGGTGTTAAGTCAAGATCAAAGCAAATTAGAACAAGCTAAAATGTTTACGAAAATTGCAGCTTTATGTTTGGATAATAAACATGCTTTAGGTTTTTATACAGGTGCAGTTGTTTTAGAGCCCAGTTTTTATATAGAAAATGCAAAAATGTTAGATGATAATCGCTTGCCGGTATATAATTGGATATATGTTAGTGTTTATCCTAGTGAAAATGGAGTCAATGCTTATACTTGTGGGCTTAGAAATTTTGATAAATTAGAACTTGAAGTTTGTGATTTAAACATAGAAGAAAAAGAACTTTTCTTTTGTATTTATGATATTGTTTTACATATTTTAACTTATGATATTAATCTAAAAGATAAAGATATTTTAAAATTTGAAGATGGAAAAGAAATAAAATTTATAAAAAGTCAAGGCATAAGTGTTGAGAACGAAATCTTGAAAATTATTTTTTAAGTTTCACATTCACTTCACAGTTCTGAGTTAAACTTTCGCCAACCAAAACACAAAAGGAGAAATTATGAAAGCAAAATTAACTTTACTTGCTTTGTTGGGCGCTACGGTGCTTTTAGCTAAAGATATGGTTGTTCCTGCTAGCGAACTTCCAAATAATGCCAAAGAATTTATTTCTAAAAATTTTAAAACCGCTCAAATTGGTTTAGTGAAAAAAGATATAGATTCTTATGATGTAATTTTAAATGATGGAACTGAAATTGATTTTACGATCAATGGAGATTGGAAAGAAGTTGATGGAAAATATAAGGCTTTACCGCATACTATTTTACCTAGTGTTATGAAAAAAGTGAGTGCAACTCAACCAAATGCTCAAATTATTGAAATAGATAAAGAAATTAATAGTTATAAATTTAAGTTTAATAATAACATGAAAGTTTATACGGATATGCAAGGAAATGTCCTAGGTCAAAAATTAGATTAATTTTTGAAAATTTAACCTTCTTAATTTGGAAGCATAGTCTTCCAAATTTTTATTTTTTGATTGTAAAACCCAAAATATATTTAGTTTTAAAATAATACTTTATTGATACAAGTGATTGTTTTTTTATAAAATTAAATTTACAAAATGTTACATAAAATTTAAAATATTTTTTAAAAAAAATAATTATTTATAAATATTTTGCTAAAATAAAAGAGATATAATCTTACAATTTTAAGGAAGAATAATGAATACTCCTAAATGGACTAGTCACGATACAAGGTGGGTTTTATCTCTTTTTGGAACAGCTATTGGAGCCGGTGTACTTTTGTTACCTATTAGTGCTGGGCTTGGTGGATTGATACCTTTGTTAGTTATACTTGTTTTAGCTTTTCCTATGACTTACTTAGCTCATAGAAATTTATGTCGCTTTGTGCTTTCAAGTTCTAATCCAAAAGATGATATTACTTTTGTTGCAGAAGGTTATTTTGGCAAGGGTGGTGGATTTTTAATTACGCTTTTGTATTTTTTTGCTATTTTGCCCATTTTATTGGTTTATAGTGCTAATCTTACAACAACTTTACTTGAATTTTTAGTCAATCAGTTTAATTTCAATGCAGATCTTACTCATGCTGCTCGTTGGTGGGTGAGTTTTTTGATTGTTGGAGTTTTGGTTTTGATTTCTATTCTTGGTGAAAATGTTGTGACAAAAGCAATGAGTTTTCTTGTTTTTCCTTTTATTATATTTTTATTTATTTTTTCATTGCTTTTAATTCCACAATGGAATTCATCATTATTTACAAATGCCGATTTTTCTGTAATTTCAACAAGTAATTTTTGGGTTACTTTATGGCTTGTTATTCCTGTGATGGTATTTAGTTTTAATCACTCTCCTATTATTTCTTCGCTTGCTTGTTATTGTAAAAAAGAATATGGTGATTATGCTGAACCTCGCGCTAGAAAAATTATTTCTTTGGCAGTTATTCTTATGGTTTTTGTTGTAATGTTTTTTGTTTTTTCTTGTGCTTTAACTTTTACACCAGAAGATTTTGCATCAGCAAAAGATCAAAATATCAATATTCTTACCTTTATAGCAAATAAATTTCCTGAAGTTTCTTTGCTGACTTATGTTGGGCCTATTGTTGCACTTGTGGCCATTAGTAAAAGTTTCTTAGGACATTATCTTGGTTCTCAAGAAGGCTTAAATGGCATTTTATATAAAGCAAGTAATGGTAAAATTCAAGGTAAATTCGCTCAAACTTTAACAGCGATCATTACCTTTGCTATCGCTTGGCTTGTTGCGTATAAAAATCCAAGTGTTATAGGAATTATTGAGGCTATTGGTGGTCCTGTTTTGGCTATTTTGCTTTTCTTGATGCCACTTTATTGTATTTATCGTTTTGATATTTTGGCAAGATTTCGTAATAAATTTTTAGATCTTTTTATTTTGGTAATGGGAATAGTTGCAATTTCTGCTGCAATTCACAATCTTTTATAAATTAAGGATAAAAAATGAGTAATTTAAGCATTTTTAAAATAGGTGTCGGTCCTTCTTCTTCTCATACTTTAGGGCCTATGCTTGCTGGAAATTTATTTTGTAAAAAAGTTGCTAAAAAGCTTGATGAAATTGATAGAGTTGAAGTCATTCTTTATGGTTCTTTGTCATTAACAGGTAAAGGACACTTGAGTGATAAGGCTGTAATTTGGGGGTTAAATGGTCTAGAAGCTAAAAATTTAAGCGCGGCAATACAAGATGAAGTAAATAAAAATGCTATTGAAAATGCTCAAATTGATTTTTGTGGAGAGAAAAAACTTTGTTTTAATTATGAAAAAGATTTGATATTTTCCAAAGATTTTTTACCTTTACATGAGAATGGTATGAAGATTAAAGCTTATGATTGTAAAGGCGGGTTAGTTGATGAAGAAACTTATTATTCTGTAGGTGGAGGCTTTGTTTTAACAGCTGCACAATTAGAAAAAAAAGGTAAAAATTCCAACCAAAATAAAAAGAAAAAACTAGATATAGAGCTTAACAATGCAAAAGAAGCTTTAGAGCTTTGCGATAAAAGAGATTGGGATTTAGCAGAGCTTTCTTATCGTTATGAATTGCAATTTCACACTAAAGAGGAAATTCGTGCTTATTGTCTTGAAATTTGGGAAATAATGCAAGAAGTGTATTATAATGGTACACATCCAAATGAAGATTATTTGCCTGGAAAACTTCATTTAAAGCGTAGAGCTAAAGGACTTAAAGAAAGAGTGGCGATGACAGCTGATCCTATGGGCATTATCGATTTTATTTCTTTATATGCTATTGCGATTGCTGAAGAAAATGCTAGCGGAGCAAAAGTTGTAACCGCGCCAACAAATGGAGCATGTGCTGTTATCCCTGCTGTTATGCTTTATCTTAAAAATCATACTATAGGTTTTAGTGATGAAAAGGCTATAGAGTTTTTATTAACAGCAATGCTTATAGGTTCTTTTTATAAGAAAAATGCAAGTATTAGCGGAGCAGAAGCAGGTTGTCAAGCAGAAATTGGTAGTGCTAGTTCGATGGCAGCTGCGGCTATGGCAACAGTTTTAGGGGCTAATGCTTTTAAAGCATGCAACGCTGCTGAAATGGCAATGGAGCATCATCTAGGTTTAACTTGCGATCCAGTTGCAGGGCTTGTGCAAATTCCTTGTATAGAAAGAAATGCCTTTGGAGCTATTAAGGCCATAAGTGCTGCTAGAATGGCAATGACACGTAAATCTACTCCTATGGTAAGCCTTGATGAGGTTATAGAAACCATGTATGAAACAGGAAAAGATATGAATTATAAGTACAAAGAAACTTCTTTAGGTGGTCTTGCTACAAATTTAAAAACAGTATGCTAAAGTGTTTTTTACACTTTAGTGTATTTTTTCATTCTTTGATTTAAAAATTCTTTCATTTCTTCTTTGGAAAAACTTTTAAGAATACGAATTTGCTTAAAAAGCAAGCCAAGATTGATTGCTCCCATCACTAAAAGCAATAAGCAAATCATTAAAAAAACAAGATCTATGGCTCCAAATTCATTAATCATAGCCAAACTTGCAAAAAATATGCTCGCTAATAATAAAAAAAATAAAAGCAATATTTGTTTTAATTTTGCTTCATTAAAATTATCGCAATTTTGAGTGAAATTTCTAAAAAGTATGATCTTTTTACCCAAATTTGAAATTAAAATTTCATCATTTTCTTTAAATAAGCCTTCTTTTAAACTTTGATAAAAAAAGATTTCATTGTTTAAATTTAAATTATCTTTGTAGCTTGATAAGGTGTAGTCTTTGTAAAAAAAGGATTTTAATTCATTTTTCTTTTCTATTTTAAATAATCTTAAATCATTTCTCGCATAAAAAAACCCACTAAAGTTCATAAATGCCATAAGTATCACTCCCTAAAAAATTTCTATAAAGTGGCTTGAAATTTAAAGGTATTGTAACATTTTTTTCATCATTTAAACTTGAACTTTGGAAAATCAAAAACATATCTATTTCATCTTTAAAGATTTTGAGAAAATTTTCTCCACCCTCATACATTAAAAATTTAGCTTCACTTGGAATTTGGGTATAAATTTGGCGGTTTGGAACTTTAAATAAAGGGATATTTTTATCAAAATTATCTATATTTTGACGGCTTAAGATACAAAGATTAGGCGCTTTTGCTTTGCAAAGCCTAGCATCTAGTATAGGATGATCTTTTCTTATGGTTTCTCCGCCGACTACAAGCAAATCAATCACCGCTCTAATTTTATGTGCATAAGTGCGACTTAGCTCATTGCTTACGATTTTGCCAAAAGGCGAGCCATTCATAGAAAGGGCTAATTTAAAAAGTTTAAATTGCCCTTTTTGCCATTTTAAAAAAGGTTTTAAAAGTTTTTTTCCTTCTTCTTTAAGTATGTCAAATTCAACCTCTATGCCTTGTTTTTTTAAAAATTCAGCCCCACCACTTGCGATTTTATTTTCATCTTTAACGCTGATGAAAATTTTTTTAAAACCTAGCTCGCTAAAGAGTTTTGCGCAAGGAGGCGTTTTTCCTTGATGAGAGCAAGGCTCAAGTGTGACAAAAGCTATGCTATCTTTAAATACACCTTGATGGTTTTTGCAAATAAACTCATGTAAAGCGTTTGCTTCTTTAGGCAATGAAATTTCAGGTCTTAAACTTTTAAAAGCATGAGTTATGGCATTAAGTTCTGCATGAGCTAATCCAGCTTTTTCATGAGCTTTTATGGCTAAAATTTTTCCATTTTTATCTAAGATTACACAGCCTACAGCCGGATTCGGATAGGTTAAAAACTGATATTTCCAAGCCTCATTTAAAGCTAAATTCATATAAAATTCTTTCATTTGCCTGCCTTGTATTTTAAAATTTGACATATTTTTAAAATTTTATATTTTTGTTTTAAGATAATAAATTCTAAATTTTCCATTTTATTTCTTATTTTTAGTTATATTAGTCATAGTTTTTCTAAGTTTTTTAGGATATAACAAAAATAGTAAGACCGAAGTATTATTTTTCATTTGTAGCATCCTTTATAATTTCAGGAATGATATAAGCTTGATAAACTAGAAAGTCTTGGTGGCCGGGAGAAAGGGATTCGAACCCCTGGAGGTGTGACCCTCAACGGTTTTCAAGACCGCCGCTTTCGACCACTCAGCCATCTCCCGATAAAGTAAAGTTTTGCCTTTTGGAGGCGACATCCGGATTCGAACCGGAGATCAAGGCTTTGCAGGCCCATGCCTTACCGCTTGGCTATGTCGCCCTGATAATGTTGAAAAAGTGGTGCCCGAGGCCGGACTTGAACCGGCACGGAAGAAAAATTCCGAGGGATTTTAAGTCCCTTGTGTCTACCAATTCCACCACCCGGGCGGGTGATTATGGAGCGGGAAACGAGATTCGAACTCGCGACCCCAACCTTGGCAAGGTTGTGCTCTACCCCTGAGCTATTCCCGCATAAATTTCTGAAAGAATTGAAGATAAAAGTATAGCAAAATAAACTTAAAAGGAGTTTATTTTGCCTTAAGTTATTTGCAAATAAATAAAGCTTTCGCGCTTAAAATTTGTTCTTTTTCGCTGATAATTGGAGATGAAAGTTCTATATTGTCAGATTTTGCATTTAACATTCTAGGTGCGATATTGGCATTTGTATTTACTTGTAAATTTTTCAATACACAAGTTTTATTAAGATCTAAAGAGTAAGTTTTTTCATATTCGTATGATGTTTTTAAAAGCTCTTTGTAGAGATTTTCTTTGTTGTTGTTTAGTGTATCTTTTGAAAATCTTGTTTGTATGGCTGGTGTTGAAACGCTGATGAAATTATTTTTAGCTATGATAGAATTGATGTCATTTAAAAGCTTGTTAAAATCTGCAAGTCGGTTTTCTTTAAATTCACATTCTAAATTCGCATCAAATCTTTGACCTTTTGGAGTTTGTATACCATCTTTATAGGAAAAATTAGGCTCTAAAGAAAAACTTCCTCCGCTACAAAAATTTTCTTTTTTTGAGCGTTCTAAAATTTGATTGAAAGTATTTGTGATTTCGGCTTTTTCACTATTATCTAATGTGATTTTTGAGCTTAAATTTTCATTTGCCCAAAAATTAATATTTGCATATAAAATATCGGGTTTTAGCGTATTGCTTACTTCTATATTTCTTGAAAAATATAAATCATGATTAGAGTCTTTTTTGCCTAAAAATTCTACATTAAAAACTACTCCTGCAACAAAAAGTAATAAACATAAAAAACCTATACCTAAACCTTTAAAAAAAGCTAACATGGATATCCTTAATAATTTAATTTGAGCTAATTTTAGCAAAAAATTTTAAAATTTTTTGTTATACTCTCATTTATGCAAAAAAAAGAGCTTGAAAAACTACAAGAAAATTTACTTCTTTGGTATGAAAAAAATGGACGCAAAACTTTGCCTTGGCGTAATTTACAAAGTCAAAATTGTGATGAAAATTTAAAGCATATTGATAGAGCTTATGGGGTTTATATCAGCGAAATTATGCTTCAACAAACTCAAGTTAAATCAGTTTTAGAAAGGTTTTATTTTCCCTTTTTGCAAAAATTTCCTACTTTGCAAAGTTTAGCTAAAGCCAATGAAAATGAGCTTTTAAAGGCTTGGCAAGGGCTTGGTTACTATACTCGTGCTAGAAATTTAAAAAAGGTAGCCTTAGAATGCGTGGATAAGTTTGAAGCTAAATTACCCAAAGAAGTTGAGGATCTAAAAAAATTAAGCGGTATAGGAGCTTATACAGCAGGCGCTATAGCTTGTTTTGGCTATGATCAAAAAGTTTCTTTTGTTGATGGTAATATACGCCGTGTGTTTTCTCGTCTTTTTGCTTTGGAAAATCCTAGTATGAAAGAACTTGAAAAAAGAGCTAAAGAGCTTTTAAATTTAAATCATGCCTTTGATCATAACCAAGCTTTGCTTGATATAGGGGCTTTGGTTTGTGTGAGTAAAAATGCAAAGTGTGGAATTTGTCCTTTGTATGATTTTTGTCAAGGTAAATTTAATACAGAGCTTTATCCAAGAGTTAAAAAAATACTTTATGAGAGTTTAAATTTAAATCTTTTTTTGTTTGAATTTAATAAAAAATTTGCGATACAGAAAAGCCAAGATAAGCTTTATAAGGGTATGTATAATTTTCCTTTTTTTAAAGAAGGAGAGTATAAACTTTCTAAAGATATGAGTTTTATAGGGGAGTTTAAGCACGGCTATACTAAGTATAAACTTCATATCAAGGTTTATCATCAAATTTTAAACAATGAAAATAAAAATTATGAATTTAAAACCTTAAAAGAGTTAGAAAGTACCGCGCTTTCGGCACTTTCTTTAAAAGCGTTAAAATTAATTAAGCTCTGATTTTTTAGGCAAGCATAAAGTAGCTATAAGCATGATGATTGTAAAAATAGCTATATGGATAAAAAAGCCATTTTCTATACCTGCATTTTTAAATTGTAAAGCAACCCAAGGAGCAGATCCTCCAAAAACAGCATTTGCAATAGCATAACCTAAACCTGTCCCTAAAGCTCTTACATGTTCAGGAAAAAGTTTTGCTTTAAAAATCCCAGCAACTGAAGTATAAAAACTTAAAATAACAAACAATAATACCACCAACATAAATGTCAAAGAAGGATTATTTTGTGCGTTATTGGCTATAAGTGAAAAAATAGGATAAATTCCTACCAATGCCAAAATACAAAATACAATTAAAGATCGTTTGTGACCTATTTTATCTCCTATATATCCAAAAAGAGGTTGAATGATCATTAGTATAAATAAAGCACCTAAGAAAAGATTATTAACAAGCATTTTATCCATACCCGTATTTTCCATAAAAGTTTTAGTATAAGTTGTAATAGTATAAAAAGCTAAAGAACCTCCAGAAGTAACCCCAAGCACCATTAAAAAAGGTTTCCAAGATTTACATAATGCTTTTAAAGTACCACGATCTTCATGCTGGTGAAGTTTTGTAGCACTTTCATTCATCATTTTTCTTACAAAAAGCGAGCCTAGCGCTAAAATTCCGCCTATTACAAAAAGTATTCTCCAAGCGTAATCTTTCATATCATCAATACTAAAAAATAAAAACATTATACTAATGCTTGCAACGGCCAAAAGTTGACCGCCTATTAGGGTTACATACTGAAAAGATGAGTAAAAACCGCGTTTTCCTTCTGTAGCAAGTTCTGAAAGATAAGTAGCTGCTATGCCATACTCCCCGCCTACACTAAGACCTTGAATGAGTCTTGCTATTAAAAGTAAGATAATAGCAAGATCTCCCACTGTATCTTTGCTTGGTAAGGCTGCTATCATAGAAGAGCCCAAAGCCATTAAAACCACTGATATAACCATAGATTTTTTACGACCTACTTTATCAGCTAAAGAGCCAAAAAGCCAAGAACCTATAGGACGCATAAAAAACCCTGCTGCAAAAACCCCAAAGGCATTGATTTGCTGGATAACAGGATTATCTGAAGTTGAAAAAGTATGAGCAAAATAAGTTGCTGTAAAAGCATAGATATAAAAATCAAACCACTCTACTAAATTTCCGCTACTTGCAGCAATAATAGAGCGAATTTTTTTGTGCGAGTAAGCTCTTGCATAAACCCTTCCTTAATTTTAGATTTTTATTTAAGTATAGTGTGATTTTTGTTTAATATATTTAAAAATAAAGAAGAGAAATAAAAAAGATAAAAATATCGATAAAAATGTTACATATTTTAATAAATTTCATAAATTTTGGTAAAATGTTTACTCTAGGAAATATAATGAAATTTAAAAAAATATATATAGAATTAAGTGATATTTGTGGTTTAAAATGTGATTTTTGTCCTTCTCAAAAAGGAATTCGCGGGGTAATGAGTGAAGAAAAATTTCAAAAATTAGCTTATGAAATTTCTAATAAAGCTGAGCTTTTTACCTTTCATCTTTTGGGCGATCCTTTGCTTTTACCTAATTTGGAAAATTATCTAAAAATCGCAAAAGGTGAAGCTATGAAACTTGAAATCACTACAAGTGGCTTTTATTTAAATTCTAAAAATCAAGCTTTATTGTTAGGGTATGAGAATATCCATCAAATCAATATTTCTTTAATATCTTTTTTAAGTCAAAGCAAAATTTCTTTAGAACAGTATTTTAAGCCTATTTTAGAACTTTGCAAAAAGCATTTAGAGCAAAAAAGCCTTTCTTTTATCAATCTAAGACTTTGGAATTTAGATGCTAATTTTAAAGCACCTAAGTCAAATTTAAAAATTTATGAGTTTTTAGCCAAAGAATTTGAAGTTAAGATTGATACAAACTTAAGTAAAAATCGCTTGCAAAGACATATTTTGCTTCATCAAAATAAACTTTTTAAATGGCCTAATTTAAAAGATGAGCCCCTTTATAAAAAAGGAAAATGTCATGCTTTAAAAGAGCAAATTGGGATTTTAAGTGATGGAAGTTTGGTGCCTTGCTGTTTGGATACTAAAGCAGATATTAACTTAGGAAATGTTTTTGAAAATAACTTTGATAAGCTTTTTAAATCACCGCGTATAAAGATGATGAAAAAAGCTTTTGAAGAAGATAAACGCATAGAAAAACTTTGTCAAACTTGCGAATTTTTTAAAGCAAGATTGGGTGATTAAAAATTGTTATTTTCTAGCTTTGTTTTAAATTCTTGAATTCTATCTATTATCTTAGGACTAAGGCGTAATAATATATGTGTATCTTTGTTAAAATAAATACTTCCTGTTTTAACTGCTTTGGTATTTTTCAATAAAGCATTTGTATCTAAAAGATTGTTTTTGGCATTCATTCCAAGAATGAGTATGTCTGGATTTTGTTTTAGTATATATTCTGCTGATATAACAGGTCTTGAAATTTGACTTTGCGGACTTAAATTTTTAATCCCTATGAGTCTTAAAATATCAGCTATTAAAGAATTATCATTAAAGGCCATTAAAGGGTTGCTAGAATAAAGATAAATCGCACTTTTATTTAAGGGTTTATCGCTTAATTTTTTTAAATTTTGAGCAAATTCTTGTTTTAAAAGCTCCGCTTCTTTTTCTTTCTTGGTGATTTGACCTAAGATTGTGATATTTTTTGTTATATCTTCTAAACGCTCGGCTTTTAAATTGATACTTTTGATACCAAAATTTTTAAGTCCTTCTTCTAAATTTAAAGAATAAGAGCTTAAAATCACCAAACTTGGTTTTAATGCTACTATTTTTTCAAGCGAAGGATTTGAAAAAGTGCCTACGCTTGTAAGTTTTGAGGTTTGATCTTTAGGATAGATATTTGAGTGTTGTAAAGTGGCAATGCCTACGATTTGATCCCCAGCTTTAAGCATAAAAAGGGTTTCTATGCTTGCAGGATCAAGCACTACAAGGCGTTCTTTTGCATTTAGTGTGATTAAAAACAAACTCATAATAATTAAAATTTTTTTCATTTTTTCTCCTTTAAAGCTAAAATATAAGGTTTAGAATTTTTATAAATAATCTCGCAGTTTAAATCATAAATTTCTTTTAAAATTTCTTGAGTAAAAAGCTCTTTACTCGTTCCAAAATACTTTATTTCCCCTTCTTTTAAAAAAAGGATTTTATCGCAGAACATAGAAGCTAAATTTAAATCATGCAAGATAGCAACAACGGCTATATTTTTTTCTTTAACTAGTTTTTCGCAAAGACTTAAAAGCTCTATAGCATAGTTTAAATCAAGGGCTGAAGTGGGTTCATCTAAAAAAAGAATTTTTGGCTTTTTAAGCAAAGCTCTTGCCAAAAGCATTCTTTGAAATTCACCCCCACTTAAAGAAAGTATGCTTCTTTCTAGAAAATTTTCAAGTCTTAAATTCTTAGCAAATTCTTTAATTTCTATAATATCTTCTTTAGAATAAGAACTAAAAGCGTGTTTTAAATTTGCATATTTGCTCATTAAAAGCACATCGATGACTTTTAAAGGGGTGTTTAATTCTGATTTTTGAGGCACAAAGCCGCAAATTTTGGCAAATTCTTTAAGAGAAAAATCTTTGATATTTGTATTAAAAAGACTTATCTCTCCTTTATTTGGACTTAAATTTTTAAGTATAAGTTTTAAAAGAGTGCTTTTACCTGAGCCATTTGGCCCTAAAATTCCTATAAAAGCCTGATTTTTAAGTTCTAAATGAATGTTTTTTAGTAAATCTTTTTGGTGATAAGCAAAGCTTAAATTTTGTATTTTTAGCATTATAAAAATCTCCTAGCGCTTAAAGCCAAGTATAAAAAAATAGGAGCTCCAAAAAATGCAGTTAGGATTCCAATCGGAATTTGCACAGGGGCTAAAAGAGTTCTTGCTAAAGTATCACAAATAAGTAAAAATAATCCTCCAAATGCTGTACATAAAGGGATAACTAAGGCATTATCATAATTTTTAAGCAAAAGTCTTATGGTATGAGGAATGATGAGCCCAACAAAGCCTATAAGTCCGCTAAAAGCAACCGCAAAAGATACAGCCAAGGATGAGACAATGAGTAAATTTATCTTTAATTTTTGAGCATTTACCCCTAGATTTCTAGCTTCATCATCTCCGCTTAAAAGTATGTTTAATTCGTTTTTATGAGCGTAAAAATAAAACAAACAAAAAATTAAAGGTAAGATTAAAATTCCCACACGAAACCAAGAAGCATTGCCTATATTTCCCATAAGCCAAGCGACTATTTTAAAAGAATCCTCGCCTATAAGATAGGTGAAAAAAGAAGTAAAAGCTCCTAAAAAAGATGAAGCTGCTATGCCGATAATGAGTAAAGTTGCTATAGAAGCTTTAGAAGAAATTTTAAAAACTCCTAGGGCAAAAAAGGCAGAGCAAACAAAACCTAAAATTCCATAATAATAATCATTCAATTTTAACAAATACGCTAAAACCGCTCCAAAGGTTGCTGCAGAAGCTATACCTATAATATAAGGATCGGCTATAGGATTTGAAAATACATTTTGAGTGATAGCCCCACTACTAGCTAGAAGCATACCGATTAAAATCGCCATTATAATCCGTGGCAAGCGTCCATCTATGATGATTTGTCTTAAAATTTCATCTTGGCTAAAGATATATGAAAAAAGTTCTTTTGGGTTTAAATTCTTATCTCCTAAGCAAAGTGCTGTAAAAGAAGCGATTATATAAGCTACCAAAAGCCCTATAATCACTAAAATTTTAGAATGCGTATTTAAATTCAACATAGTAGTTTCTGCCATTCCCAACTAGGTATTGATCATTTATACTGTCTTGGTATGTGTAGTATCTTTTATCGAAAAGATTGCGAATTCCTGCTAAAATTTGTAATTTTTTATAATTATATTTCATACCAATATCTGTTAAAAAATAATCCCTTATCCAAGAATTTTTAGACATTTTTCCTGTATTTTCATCTATAGTTCCACCATCTTTTGCTCTAGAAAAATAGGTTAAATCAATAAAATTTGAGAAATTTTTATTCCAAGCGTATTCGAGCCCAGCTGTGGCTTTGATTTTTGAAACATAAGGAATTCTCATGCCGTCATTAACACCTTTAGAAATTTTAGCATCAAGATAAGTTAGACTTTCTCTAAAGATTAAATCATCATCTAAAAAATTTTGACTCAGACTTAATTCTACTCCTAAACGGCGAGTTTGATCTATATTATAATATTGCCAAAATCCTCCACCTGTGGCATGAGGGTTTCCAAGATAAGAAATTTCATCTTTGCTTAGGGTGTAAAATAAAGTTAGATTAAAGCCGTAAAAATCCCACCAAAAATCATCAATTCCTAGTTCAAAGGTATCAAAGATCTCAGGATTTAAATTTGCAGAATAATACTTTTGTGAAATTTTATCCTTATTGACAAATTGTGCTGGACTTGGAGAGACAAAACCTCTTTCGTATTTGATATAAAGCTTTCCTGTGTCTGAGTATTTAAAATTTGGAGTGATTTCAAAGGCGAAGTTATGACTTGTATCATCGGTTGAAAAAAGTTCTGGAGTGCTTGGTTTAGGAATGTTTGATATAACCATATTGCTAGTGTAATTTCTATTTGTGTCATAAAGACTATATTCATATCTTGCTCCACCTGAAATACTAAAAATATCGTTAAATTCATGAGAATCAAGAGCGAAAATAGAATGGCTTTGTTTATCCATATCCATAAGCGTTGTCATGGTGTGACTCATTTGAAATTTGCCGGCATTTACATCATAATGAATAATGCTTGTTCTTTTTGCATCATGGTTTGCAAATTCATAACCAAAAATAAAATAAGAATTATTTGCATAATTTAGTTTGTTTTTTAAACTTATCCCTGTAAGCGTGTCTTCAAAACCACTTCCATTTTGATATACAGGGACGCTTAGCCCCATAGAGCTCATTTCAGAAACATCTTTTAGATAGTTGATCTTTTGATTTTGCCAAAAAGCTTCTAGGTTAAATTCCCATATATCATCAAAATAGTAATGATAATCCAAAGAAATTTCAGGGCGATTGATTTGTGTGATATTGTCACTATTGCCTTTTTGAGTTGGATCGCTTTGAGCTTGTGCTTTTGTTAGATAGCCACTGCTGGTATTTTTGCTTTTAAAATAATTATACCCCAAAGTTAAATCGCTATTATCATTGATATCAATATAGGTTTTTGTGTTGATAAAATAACCTTTTTCATTATAACCTTCTTGATATCCATCAAGATTAAAACTTTGTATATCAAAGCTAAAAGCTAAATTTTCATTTATTTGTTTGGCGCCATTGATACCTAAATTTCCACCTATTCCACCATGATCATAAGCACTGCTTTTTAAATTTATAGCAAAAGCATCTGATTTTTGTTTTTTTGTAATGATATTAATCACACCCCCTCTAGTACCACTTCCATAAAGCACAGACCCACCTCCAGGTATGATTTCTATGCGTTCTACATTATCTAAATTGATACTATCTAGCGGGGTTACACCATGGGAATTATCAAGAATATTAATAGCACGCCCATCGATCATAACTTTTACAGCTATATTGGATTTATCTCCTTGTCCACGCATATCTATATTGCGTCCAAGTCCAAAATTTACAAAACTAATGCCTGAAATTCTTTCTAAGGCTTGTTCTAAGGAAACATAACCTTTATTTTGCAGATCTTTGCCTTCTATGCTGATTATATTGCGTAAATTTGAGTCTGCATCTTGCTCAAAACCTGTTGCACTAACAACAACTTTTTGTAATTTAATAGCTTCATTTGACTCTTGTGCATTTAAATTAGTTATTAGCAATAATGCAAATAAAGATAACTTAAAAGCTTTTTTATTTGGATGCAAATTTTACTCCTTAAATAAAATAAATAATGATAATTTATATCATAATAATTTAGAACGAAATTTATCCATTATTAACTTAATTTAGTATAAATTTTTGTTAAAATAGATAATTTATATATTTTAAGTTATTTTTAATTTGATAATTGATACCATTTTTTTTAATATTTTATTTTAAAATCAAGAAAGGATAAAAATGAATTTTGAAAGCATTATTTCTCATATGAATGATCATCATAAATCAAATTTAGTTGATCTTTGTAAAAAATTTGGTGGTATTGAGCAAGTGCAAGATGTTTTTCTAAAAAGTGTTGATTTTAATGGCTTGAATCTTGTTTACAATGATAAAGAAAATTTACGAGTGGAATTTCCTAAAAAAGCCGATGAAAACACAATTAAAGATACTATAATATCCCTTTGCATGAGTGCAAAGAGTGAGCAAAATTTTAGTGGTGTAGAAAAAGAATTAAATGAATTTATGCTAAGTTTTAATTCTGTAGCTTTGGCAACTTTAAATACAAATGGAGAAGTTGTTTGCTCGTATGCACCTTTTGTAAGCACACAATGGGGAAATTATATTTATATAAGTGAAGTAAGTGAACATTTTAACAACATCAAAGTAAATCCAAACAATATGGAAATAATGTTTTTAGAGGATGAGAGTAAAGCTGCTTCTGTGATACTTCGCAAAAGATTGCGCTATAGAGTAAATGCAAGCTTTTTAGAGAGAGGTGAAAGATTTGATCAAATTTATGATGAGTTTGAAAAACAAACCGGAGGAGAAGGAGGCATTAAAACTATACGCAAGATGCTTGATTTTCATCTAGTAAAGCTTGAATTTAAAAAAGGACGCTTTGTAAAAGGTTTTGGTCAAGCTTATGATATAGAAAATGGAAATGTTGCACATGTAGGTGCTAGTGGAAATCCACATAAATTCCCACATAAGCATTAATTTGTATAAAATCTTATAAATTTTGTTCTTGTAAAGCTTGGGCTTGATGATGAGTGATTAAAGGTTCTATGATTTCATCAAAAAGCCCATCTTGCATAATGGCATCTAAGCGATATAAAGTAAGATTTATTCTATGATCGCTGATACGATTTTGTGGAAAATTGTAAGTGCGAATGCGTTCGCTTCTATCTCCGCTTCCTACTTGTGATTTTCTTGCTTCACTTTCTTTTGCTAGCCTTTCACTTTCTTGCATTTCATAAAGCCTTGCTTTTAGGACTTTCATCGCACTTTCTTTATTTTTGTGTTGGCTTTTTCCATCTTGATTGACTACAACTATACCTGTGGGGATATGAGTGATACGAACAGCTGAATCAGTAGTATTTACACTTTGTCCACCATGTCCTGAAGATCGCATAACATCAACTTTAAGATCGTTTGGATTGATTTCGATTTCTATATCATCAACTTCTGGCATTACTGCCACGGTGATAGCAGAAGTATGCACGCGTCCTTGGGATTCTGTTTGAGGAACTCTTTGAACACGGTGCGTTCCACCTTCATATTTAAGTCTTGAATAAGCCCCTGTTCCTTTAACAAGCATGATGATTTCTTTAAATCCACCTACACTTCCTTCACTAGAGCTTACAATCTCAAGTTTATAGCCGCGATTTTCAGCATATCTTGCATAAGCTTTTACAAGATCTCCTACAAATAAAGATGCCTCATCGCCACCTGTACCTGCACGAATTTCAAGAAAAATATTTCTTTCATCATTTGGATCTTTAGGAAGAAGTAAAATTTTAATCTCTTCTTCAAGTTTTGGTTTTAATTCTTCTAAAGTTTTTAGTTCTTCTTTTGCAAGTTCCCCAAGTTCTGGATCGTTTAGCAAAGCTTTATTTTCTTCTATATTGTCTAAAGTTTTTAAATACTCTTTAGCTTTTAAAACGATAGGTTCTAAATTTTTTTGTTCTTTAGAGAGTGTAGTCATTTTACTGATATCGTTGAGTATATCAGAACTGCTAAGAAGAGAATTTAACTCTTCAAAGCGTTTTAAAAAAGGATCTAGTTTGCTAGCTAACATTAAAAACTATATAGAAAATTATGCGATTTTATTTACTAAAAGGGCTAAGCGGCTTACACGGCGAGAAGCAGTTTGTTTTTTAATGAAACCGCGACTTACCATAGCATGAATGCTTTTATTAGCTACTTTTAAAGCTTCATTAGCAGCATTTTTATCTCCATTTGCTGCAGCTTCTCTTACGGCTTTAGTTATATTTTTAAGTCTTGTTCTATAGAATCTATTTCTTTCTGTTTTTTTAATAGTTTGTCTTGCTCTTTTTTCAGCAGATTTATGGTTTGCCATTTATATTTTCCTTTTTTGAAATTAAAGACTAAATTATATAAGAATAAAATTTAAAATTTAATTAATTTAAGCAAAATTTCAAAATAAATCCTTTAAATTTATATCCCAAAAAACTAAATTAAATTTAAGTAAAAATCCATAAATTACCGCACTTAAAAGTCCAGCAAACAATCCTGCTAGCATATCATCAAGCATTACACCTAGTCCGCCTTTGACTTTTTTATCTATCTTGCCAATAATAGAAGGTTTTGTAATGTCAAAGAGTCTAAATAAAACAAAAGCCAAAATAAAATTGACTATCGAGTTTTCAACACTTGCTGCAATAGCACAAGCAAGAAAAACCCCAGCAACTTCATCGATAACTATGTGTTTGTCATCGTGAATTCCTGTTTTTTTTTCATAATCATCTATAACACGAATACTTGCAACAAAAATTAAAATACTTAGTAAAAACAAAGTATTAATCCCGAGATATTTAAGTATAAAAAAAGCAGGTGTTAAAGCAGCGATAGTACCAAAAGTCCCACTTGCCTTTTTTATAGAACCTGAATAAAAAAAAGTTAAAAATAATTTTTGCATTTTGTTACACCATATAAGACATTTGATGAATTTCTAAAAGTTTTTGATAAAATTCTTCATCATTTTTGTATTCTAAAATTCCATCAGTTGGAAAAAGCTCATTATAAATTTTTTGCATATTTTTTAATCTATTTGGAAAAAGAGAAGTTAAAATAATACTAGATACTTCCTTGCGCATGAAAATTGCTGGAGGAATGATACCCGCTCTTAGTAAATCTTTTAAAGACTGAGAATTATAGTGCAAATGGTGATGACAACCATGAGGGCAAGATCTTGTGCTAACAATCATGCGACATTGATCGCAAAATACAAATTCAGGCAAAACAATCACTTCTATGCCATAATCCTTGGAAAAATCATCAAGTATGGTTTTTGGTTGATTATCATCATAAAACATTCCAAGTCCTGTATGATTTTGTCCTACTACTAGTTTGGTACAACCTAGACTTTTTGCGATAATGCTTTCTAAGCCAGGATTTAAATGAGCGTGAAAAATATTAATATTTTTTAATGGAAAAATGAAAATTCTATCCGGTGGAAGATAGTTTTGAATAAATTTTTTCAAATAAGCTTCTTTAAGTTCGAATTCAAACCCATTTGCATCAAAAGATTCTACAAGAAAAATTACAACTAAATCTGCTTTATCAATAGTCCAACGAAACATTCTTTCATGGGCACGATGCAAAGGATCAAAACTTGAAACTATAGCGGTAATTTTTTGTGCATTAAGATTGTTTTTGATTTGTTGAAAATTTTCTTTTATTTTTTTAATTTGAGAATTGTAAATTTCTATTTTTCCACTTATACAAGTTGTTCCCATATCTTCTAAAGAGCAAGTGTTAGGACTGAAAATATCAGAAAAATTTTTATTATTTTTAAATTGGCTTTTAAAATCTATATGTCCTACTACTTTTTCGTCTAGTATGAGATCGATTCTATCGCCAGATTTTATATCATTTAGTGCTTCTTCAGCATTTTTCGGTGCAAAGCTTAAGGGATAGGGAAAACTTTCTCCTTTAAATTTTCCTGATTTAATGATTTCATTGACTTCTTTTTCATTCATTAAATGAGTGCAAGTGCCTAGCAAACCTTCTTTAATAAGTGATAAGATGCCAAATTCATTTTGATCTATGGTAATGTTTTTATTTTTTCTTGCTGATTTCATATTTCTTCCTTTTTTCCCATAAAGATTTACGTGAAATGCCTAATTTTTTTGAAAGATCAGTATCAGGAAATATATTTTGGTAGTTTATAATAACATATTTTACATACTCATCTATGGTTAAAATTTCATTGCTATCGATATTTTTTTCATTATCATTTAAATTAATGCAGTTTATTTTTAAATCATCTGTATTTGAATTGGTATGCAAAATAATATTTTTGTTTTGTATAAAATCTAGGAGTTTTTCCTTTTCTGCTGCTTTTAATGCTTGAAAATTACTCAAAAATAAGAGATTGTTTTCTGTGGGAAGTTTCATAACTTTTTCAACTGAATTTGTAGATGTTAAATCAATAAAAGAAAGAGTAATGTCACATTCATTTGCATAATTAAAAACAAAAGCATCAGCACTGCTTTGCTTGTTGGATTTTAATATCAATGGAAGTTTTAATTTTTTATAATTATACTCTGGAATTTTGATTGTTTCTAATCTTGATTTGATATAGCTTTGATAAGCTTTATTAAGGATTGAAAGTTTTCTAAAATCTTGATAATGCTTTATTTTTCTAATCAGCTCTTCTATCATAAAGGGTTTTTGAATATAATCACTAGCACCTAATTTCAAAGGATTTGAAACTGTATCTGTGCTTATATAAGAAATAAGCAAAATAATAATACTATGCTTAAACTGACCTACGGCTTTTAGAAAATTATTAGTATTTGTAGAAAGCAGTACAATATCATAGTATTTTTCACCATTGTATTCATCAAACGAGTTTATAATTTCACAGCTATATCCAGCATCACTTAGTTTAATGCTAATGCTTTGCGCTAGATAAATTTCATTTTCAATAATTAAAACTTTCATAATCTTGTCCAATCAAAATATTTTAAATTTACACTACTAAGCACCGCCATACCTTCTTTTCTTCCAATAAAACCCAATTTTTCCGTTGTTGTGGCTTTAACATTGATTCTAAATTCATCTAAGTCTAAAGTATGAGCTATATTGCTTTGCATAGCTTGTTTAAAGTCTTTAAGTTTAGGGCTTTGTGCCATGACGCAAATGTCTATATTAATGAGTTCAAAACCTACTTCTCTGACTTTATCATAAGCCTGTTTTAAAAGCTCCATGGAGTTGGCATTTTTAAATTTCATATCAGTATCAGGATAAAGCTCTCCTATATCTCCAAGTCCTGCAGCACCTAAAATCGCATCGGTTAAAGAGTGAGCTAAAACATCTCCATCGCTGTGTGCTTTAAGCCCCATAGTAGGATGAATTTGCACTCCTGCTAAAAGCAAAGAGCGATTCTCTCCAAATTCATGCACATCAAAACCATTGCCAGTAAAAATTTCAAAGCTAGGTGTAGGCAAATCAAGCTTTTTAAGATCTTCTTTAAAGGTTAGTTTTCTTGCATTTTCTTCACCTTCAACAAACCAAATTTTTCCACCCATCGCAGCTATAGCTGTGCTATCATCTGTAAATTCTAGGTTTTGATCCAAGGCTTTTTTAAGCAATTTGGTTTTAGAAATTTGCGGGGTTTGAATGAGTTTGATTTTTTCTCTTTGCAAGGCTTCATTGTCAAAAAGTGTTGTATCTGCAACTTTTAAAGCAGGGGTAATACAATCTGCTTTATCTAAATTTTCAATCAAACGATCAAACAAATTTTTGCTCACCAATACCCTTGCTACATCACTTACCATAACAAATTCGCTATCTATGAGCTCTAAGGCTTTTTTTAAGGATTCTGCTCTGGTATCACCACCTTCTATGAATTCATAGTTTTTAGTAAATTTTTTCATATAAACGATATTACTAGAGGTAACAACTATTTTTTTAAAAGGATAAAAAGAGCTTAAATTTTTTGTTGCATAAAGCCAAAGAGGGTCATTTCCAAGTCGTAAAAATTGTTTTTTTACCTTTGTGTTAAAACGAGTAGAATTTCCAGCTGCTAACATAATGAGGCTAATTTCACTCATTTTTTCATTCCTCTTTTTAATATTGTTGGTTTTTATAATGTTACCATATTATACACTTATAAAAAGCTAAATTTTATCATTTTATTAGTAAAATTGATTTTTTTAAAAGACAAGGAAAAAATATGAAAGAACAAATTTTAGAGAAATTAAAAACTGTAAAATATCCTGGTTTTGAAAAGGATATAGTGAGTTTTAACTTTGTAAAAGATATTAAAATTCAAGATGATGGTGTATTCATTGATATAGAAATCGTTTCAGCAAATCCTGAAGTAGCCAATGAAATTCGTAAAAATGCTACTGAAGCTTTATCGAGTTTGGCTTTAAAAAGTATTGAACTTAATATCATTACTCCAAAAATTCCTGAAGAAAAAAGTAATTCAAGAAGTGGAAAAAATATCGCTCCACAAGTAAAAAATTTCATCATGGTTTCAAGTGGAAAAGGTGGTGTGGGTAAATCTACAACTACAGTAAATTTAGCAATTTCCATGGCTAAAATGGGAAAAAGAGTGGGGATTTTAGACGCGGATATTTATGGGCCAAATATTCCAAGAATGCTAGGTGAAACCAAAACTCAGCCTGAAGTAGTAGGGCAGAGATTAAAGCCTATTTTAACTCATGGTGTTTATATGATGAGTATGGGGGTTTTGATTGAAGAGGGTCAAGGTCTTATGTGGCGTGGAGCTATGATTATGAAAGCAATCGAGCAACTTTTAGCTGATGTGATTTGGCCTGAACTTGATGTATTGTTTTTAGATATGCCTCCAGGAACAGGTGATGCGCAAATTACTTCTGCACAAAGTATTCCTATTACTGCAGGAGTTTGCGTAAGCACACCTCAAACCGTATCTTTAGACGATAGTAAAAGAGCTTTAGATATGTTTAATAAACTTCACATTCCTATAGCGGGTGTGATTGAAAATATGAGTGGATTTTTATGTCCTGATAATGGTAAAGAGTATGATATTTTTGGTAAAGGAACAGCTGAGGATATGGCAAAAGCTTATAAAAGTGAAGTTTTAGCACAAATTCCTATAGAAATGATAGTAAGAGAAGGTGGAGATGAAGGCAAGCCTGTGAGTTTTTATCACCCTGAAAGTGTGAGTTCAAAGCGTTATTTAATGGCGGCTGAAAAAATTTGGAGCTTTATAGAAAAGATTAATAATGAAGGTGGTGCGGATAATTCTGCTATACAACCTGTGATGAATGGAAAAAGTGCGTGTTCGCATTAAAAATTAAGTGGATAAGGAAAAGAAAATGATTAATACTAAAGAAGATTTTTTACTTTTAATCAAACAAATTGAGCAAAAAAGTGGTTATAAAAAACCTAAAGCTTTTGGTATAGCAAGGCTTGATAGAGGACAGCTAAATAAAAATAAAATCTTGCAAGCAAGTTTTGCTTTAATTAATTACGAGCAAAATTTTGGCTCAGCGGCAATCATGCTTGAAGCTTTTATGCAAAGGGGTGCGGAGATTGATTTTAATGCGAGTGAGTTTGTGCAAACTTTGAAATTAGAAGATATTGATTTTGCACTTTCTTGTTTTAAACCTTTTTTAGAAGAAGAGGGGCATCAAAATATTGATTTATTAAAGATTATCAAAGATAAATTTAAAGATGGTGAGTTTGCTTTTGTTTGTCTTTTTGAGGATAAAGAACCTTTAAGTGTAGAAAGTGTTTATCTAAAACTTTATTTGCTTTCTACTAAAAAAGTGCCTTTAAGAAGTATCAATCTAAATGGAGCTTTTGGACTTTTAAGCAATGTAGCTTGGAGTGATGATAAGCCTATCGAGCTTGAGTATTTAAGAGCAAATGAAATGCGTTTAAAAATGAGCAATCAATATCCAAAAATTGATTTTGTTGATAAATTCCCAAGATTTTTAGCACATATTATCCCTGAGGATAATACAAGAATTTTAGAAAGTTCTAAAGTAAGAATGGGTGCGTCTTTAGCAGCGGGAACAACCATCATGCCAGGGGCAAGTTATGTGAATTTTAATGCAGGCACAACAGGAGCTTGTATGGTTGAAGGGCGTATTAGCTCGAGTGCTATAGTAGGAGAAGGTTCTGATGTAGGTGGAGGAGCTTCGATTTTAGGTGTTTTAAGTGGAACAAGTGGCAATGCTATAAGCGTAGGTAAGGCTTGTCTTTTAGGGGCTAATTCAGTGACAGGAATTCCTTTAGGGGATAATTGTATAGTTGATGCAGGTATTGCGGTGCTAGAAGGAACGAAATTTTTACTCAAAGATGCTGAGGAACTTGCTAAACTTAATCCTTATTTTAATTTTGATAAAGAAATTTACAAAGGCTTAGAGCTTAAAGGTTTAAATGGGCTACATTTCCGTCAAGATTCTATAAGTGGTGCTATGATAGTAGCTTTAAATAAAAAAGCAGTCAAACTTAATGAAGCCTTGCATTGATACAAATTTATTTACATAAAGCTTTAAGCTTTATGTCTTTCTTTCAACTTTGAAATCACATCTGAGAAACTAAGATTTGCATCTGCAAGTAAAACACTTAAATGATACATTAAATCCGCTGCTTCACAAATAAGCTCTTCTTTATCTTTTACTGTCGCTGCTAAAGCTGTTTCTACGCCTTCTTCACCAACTTTTTGTGCGATGCGTTTTGTACCACTTTTGAAAAGTTTTGCTGTATAAGAAGTATTTTCATCGGCATTTTTTCGTGCATTAATAAGCTTTTGAAGTCTGGCTAGAAAAACAAAATCCGCATTTTTAGAATTTTTTTCAAAACAAGAAATATTGCCCGTATGACAAGTAGGCCCTACAGGATTTGCTAAAATTAAAAGCGTGTCATTATCACAATCTAAGCTTAAATCTATGATATTTAAGAAATTTCCACTTTCTTCACCCTTCATCCAAAGACGCTGTTTTTTGCGTGAAAAAAAGACTACTTTACCACTTTCTAAGCTTTTTTCTAAGGCTTCATTATTCATAAAGCCTAGCATTAAAACTTCACAAGTTTTTGCATCTTGGATGATGACAGGTAAAAGATGATCCACTTTTTGCCAAGCAATTTTTTCATTAAGTTCTTTGAAATTTTGCATATTATATCCTTATACTTAAACCTTGATTTTTAAGATAAATTTTTAATTCTTTAATGTCTATAAGTTTTTGATGAAAAACAGAAGCAGCTAAAGCCCCATCTATACCTAGTTTAAAAGCTTCTAAAAAATGCTCCATTTTTCCCGCTCCCCCGCTTGCGATCAAAGGTACTTTGCAAATTTTATATACAGCTTCTAATTGTTCTAAATCATAGCCATTTTTAACGCCATCTTGATTCATCATATTTAAAACAATTTCGCCTGCACCTAGATCTTGTACTTCTTTAACCCATTCTAAAGTGCTTTTTCCACTATGCTTGCTTGTTTTTTCATCGCCTGTGTATTGAAATACTTTTAAATTTCCATTTTCATCTTTAAAACTATCAATCCCTACTACTACGCATTGTACGCCAAAGCTTTTAGCAAGGCGTGTGATTAGGCTTGGATCATTTAAAGCAGGAGAATTGATAGAAATTTTATCTGCCCCATTAGCTAAAAGTTCAGCTGCATCTTCTTCGCTTTTAATACCCCCTGCAACACAAAAAGGAATATTGATATTTTTTGCTACTTCACTTACCCATTCTCTTGATATGCGTTCTTTTCTAGCGCTTGCAGCAATATCATAAAAAACAAGCTCATCAATACCATTTTGAGAATAATACCTAGCAAGCTCTATGATATCTCCCATATCTTTATGGTTTTTAAATTGTGTTCCTTTTACTACTCTGCCATCTTTGACATCTAAACATGCAATTATGCGTTTTGTAAGCATCTTATCCCTTCTTCTACGCTAAAAACTCCGTCTAATAAAGCTTTTCCTACGATAACCCCACTACAAATTCCTTTTAAGTTTTCAAGGTCTTTTAAGCTCGCTACTCCACCACTTGCCTGAATGCAAATATTAGGAAAAATTTCATGGATAAGTTTGTAAAGTCTTACATTTACTCCTTGCATGGTGCCATCTTTTGAAATATCTGTGCAAAGTATGTGTTTTAAGCCTTTATTGCTATAAAAATCTAAAACTTCCATAAGCTTTTTATCGCTTGCTTCTTGCCAAGCATTTACAGCCACAACATAATCTTCTTTTAAAATCGTATCTAAGGCTAAAACTATAGTTTCGCTACCAAATTCTTTTAAAATTTCAAGACATAAAGTCGCATCTTTAATCGCCATAGATCCTATAACTACTCTTTTTACTCCACAATCAAGCAAAGCTTTAACTTCTTCTTTAGAGCGTATGCCTCCACCTACTTGCAAATTGACATTGACTTCTTTGGCTAATTTTTCTATCAAAGCAAGTTGTCTTTTGCTAGGATCTTTTGCACCTGTAAGATCTACAAGATGAAGTTCTTTCGCTCCTGCTTTTTCGTATTCTTTGAATTTTTCCAAGGGATTGTATTTATATACTTTTTTTTGTTCATAATCCCCTTTTACAAGACGCACCACTTCGCCATCTATAAGATCGAGTGCGGGTATGATTTGAGTCATCCTATATCCTTAATAAAATTTGAAATTAAAATTTCCCCCGCTTCACTGCTTCTTTCAGGGTGAAATTGCACCCCGTAAAAATTATCTTTCATTACGCTTGCGCTAAATTTTTGCGAATACTCACAATCTGCTATAGTGTATTCTCCAAGTCCTACACAATAACTATGCACAAAATAAAAATAAGCCCCTTCTAAGCCTTTAAACAAAGCATGAGAGCTATGAACTTGATTCCATCCCATATGTGGAAAAGTAAAGCCTTCTTTAGCTTTAAATTTTTGAGTTGTAAAATCTATGAGTTTTAAGGTTTCTTGATTTAATTCTTCAGAAAAATTTCCTAAAATTTGCATACCTAAACAAATACCAAGCAAAGGTTTTTTGGTATTTTGAATAAAATCAATAAGATTAAATTGTTCTAAATTTTTCATCGCTTCTTTTGCGGTACCCACTCCAGGTAAAAAAAGCTTATCCGCACTTTCAAGCTCTTTTAAATCCCTACTGATAGTTGCATTAAAACCTAATCTATCCAGACAAAATTTCAAAGATGCCAAATTCGCACAGGCTGTATCGATGATGATGATTTTCATATCACTCCTTTAGAGCTGGCTAAATTTTCACTTTCTATTTTCACTGCCATTTTCAAAGCTTTTGCAAAGGCTTTAAAAAGCCCTTCGGCTTTATGATGATCGTTTTTGCCTTTAACTTTTAAATGCAAACTTATACCCATAGCATAGCTTAAAGAATAAAAAAAGTGCTCGATCATTTCTGTGCTTAAAGCCCCTAAATGAGATTTTTTAAATTTGGCTTTATAGACTAAATGAGGACGATTGCAAAAATCCATCGCACAACTTGCCAAACACTCATCCATAGGTAAAGCAAAACCATATCTTGCAATGCCGATTTTATCCCCTAAGGCTTTTTTGATACAAGCTCCAAGTGCTAAGGCTACATCTTCAACGCTATGATGCTCATCGATTTCTAAATCCCCTTTGCAAGAAATTTCAAGCCCTATGCCTCCATGTACAGCGATTTGCTCTAACATGTGATCAAAAAAATCAATACCTGTTTTAATGCTAATCTTACCCCCATTTAAGCACACTTTCACTTTTATATCTGTTTCTTTAGTAGTTCTTTGATAACTCGCGCTTCTAAAAGAACTTAAAATTTCATTTTCTATTTCTTTCCAAGAAAGTTTGCCGTATCTTAAACCACATACGCCTAAATTTGAAGCTAAGATCATATCACTTTCGCGATCTCCTATAACAAAACTTTGTTCTTTATCGTAAAGTTCGTGTTTGATATACTCTTCTAACATAGCGGTTTTAGGTTTTCTACAAGCACAATTTTCATTTTCAAAATGCGGACAAATAAAAATATCTTGAAATTCTATACCGCAACTTTTTAAAATATCAAGCATTTTTTCATGAGCAATTTCAAAATTTTCCTTTGGAAAACTTGGCGTTCCAAGACCATCTTGATTGCTTACCATGACAAATTTAAATCCAAAATTTTTTAGTTTTAAAAGAGTAGGAATAGCATCTTTTTCAAAACGCAATTTTTCAAGAGTATCGATTTGAAAATCGCTTTTTGGCTCCTCTATTAAAGTGCCATCTCTATCTATAAAAAGGATTTTTTGACTCATTTTAAGCTCTCTAAACGAAAAGTTACTGCATTTTTGTGTGCGTCTAAATGCTCATTTTGCGCTAAAATTGCAACACTTTTACCCAAAGCTAAAAAGCCTTCTTTACTTAATTCTTGAACGGTCATTCTTTTGCTAAAATCTGCCAAACCTAAACTAGAATGCGTTTTAGTAAGTCCATAAGTAGGTAAAACATGATTTGTCCCGCTTGCATAATCACCCATAGACTCCGGAGAATAAGCTCCTAAAAATACCGATCCTGCGTGTTTTACACCTTTTAAAAGTTCTCGTGGATTTTGAGTTTGTATGATCAAATGTTCAGGGGCATAGAGATTTGAAATTTCCAAGGCTTGATTTAAATCTTTAGCTATGATAATGCGTGAATTAGCAATGCTTTTGCTTGCAAGTTCTTTACGAGGTAAAAGTTCTAATTGACTTTGGACTTCATTACTTGCTTTTTGAGCAAAATCTTGACTTAAACACACTAAAATCACTTGAGAATCTGCACCATGTTCAGCTTGTGAAAGCAAATCACTAGCTACAAATTTTTCATTAGCCAAATCATCAGCTATTACTAAAACTTCACTAGGTCCTGCTTGCATATCAATAGTCGCTCCGTTTATATCGCTACTTACTTGACGTTTTGCTTCGGTTACAAAGGCATTTCCTGGGCCAAAAATTTTATCCACCTTTAAAACACTTTGTGTACCATAAGCCAAAGCTGCTATAGCTCCTGCACCACCCATTTGATAAATTTCATCCACGCCGCAAAGTTTAGCACAAAAAAGCACGGCATCATTGATTTTTGCAGGACTTGCTAAAACGATTTTTTCACAACCTGCAATTTTTGCAGGGATAGCTAACATTAAAACCGTTGAAAACAAAGGTGCTAAACCCCCTGGTATGTAAAGTCCTACTTTTTCTATAGGGCGTGTTAAAACCTCACATTTAACGCCTTTTGTAGTTTCAAGAGCGATTTCATGTGGGATTTGGGTTTCGTGGAATTTTTTGATATTTTCATAAGCTACTAAAATAGCATCTTGTAAATCTTTATCCAAACGATTACTTGCTTGAGTAATTTCTTCTTGAGTGATTTTAATATTAGAAATTTCAGCCTTATCAAATTTTAAAGCTTGTTCTACCAAAGCTTCATCGCCTTTTTCTTGCACTTCTTTAATAATGGAGCTTACTATTTTTGAAATTTCATCCTTCGCGCTTATAGCAGGGCGTTTTAACGCCTCTTCTTTTTGTTTTTCATCTAAATTATCATATACTAAAATTTGCATTTTTTACTCACTTTAACATTTTTTCTATAGGCAGAACTAAAATCGAACTCGCACCTTCTTCTTTTAAAGCCTCCATAGTTTCCCAAAAAAGATTTTCTTTACTTACCATATGTAAAGCTACATTTTTTTCATCGTGTGCTAAAGGTAAGATAGTTGGTCTTTCAACTCCTGGAAGTAGGGCTTGAATTTTATCAAGTTTTTCTTTTGGAGCATGAAGCATAATGTATTTAGATTCTCTTGCTTGCATTACTCCTGCTACACGCAACATAATTTTATCCACTAAGGCTTGTTTTTCTTTACTTAAAGCATTTTCTTTTTGAATCAAACAAGCACGAGATTCATAAATGACTTTAACTTCTTTAAGATTATTTGCTTGTAAAGTTGCTCCACTTGAAACAAGATCGCAAATTGCATCGGCTAAATTTGCCCTAGGGGCTACTTCAACAGAACCTGTAAGCATACAATTTTTATAATTAATCCCATTTTCTTTCATAAAACGCTTTAAAAGTTGTGGATAAGAAGTAGCTATCCTTAAGCCTTCAAAATCTTTCAAATTTTGAAATTTATTTTCTTGAGGCAAGGCAAGAGAAAGACGGCAATATCCAAAATCTAGCTTTTTTAAAAGCTTATAGCTTGGATTTTCTCCTAAAGACTGGCGTTCAAGTTCATTTTCTTCTAAAACATTTTCCCCTATAATGCCTAAATCTACAACTCCATCAAAAATAAGCCCAGGGATATCATCATCTCTAACGCGTAAAATATCTATGGGTAAATTTGTAGAAAAAGCGATCAAACTTTGTTCATGGATATGCATTTTAACACCACATTCTGAAAGAAGCTCTATGGATTCTTTTGAAAGTCTACCTGATTTTTGTATCGCAATGCGTAAACGAGTGTTTTCTTGCATAACATATCCTTGAAATTAAAAATTAAAAACTTATATTAGCATAAGTAGTTGAATTTTTAGCAAGGGTTTTAGAAAATAAATAAATTTAATTTTATTTAAAATAATTATTTAAAACTTTTTATTTTTAGGATATTTAATTGAAGTATTAATCCTAGCAAAAGCTAGGATTTGATTAAGCTACAAATTCGATGAAAGCCATTTCAGCAGCATCACCACGGCGAATTCTTGTTTTGATGATTCTTGTATATCCACCATTGCGATCTTTGAATTTTGGAGCAATTTCAGTTACTAATTTATTAGTAGCGTTTTTATCTTGTAATGAAGCAAAAACTGCTCTATGAGCGTTAAAATCTCCAAGTCTTGCTCTAGTAATCAATCTTTCTACATAACCTCTTAATTCTTTAGCTTTTGGTAGAGTAGTTTCGATTTTTCCGCTATTTACTAAAGCTATAGTTAAATTTTTTAATAAGGCAGCACGATGAGATGAAGTTCTGCCAAGTTTTCTATATCCATGTTTATGTCTCATTCTTTATCCTTCGTTTTGTGCTTTTAATTCTGCGATTTTATTTTTAAGTATTTCTTTATTATCGCTAAGCTTAGAAGTTCCCACAGGAAAACCTATGCTTTCCATGATGTTTTTAATTTCATCAAGAGATTTTTTACCTAAATTTTTAAGCCCTGCAAGTTCACTTACACTCATCAAAGCAAGCTCGCCTATGTAAACTACTCCTGCTTTTTCAAGACAATTATAACTTCTAGCACTTAAATTTAAATCTGTAATGTTTTGCAATAATTTAGTATTTTCTAGTTCATTGCTTGTTGCTTGATTTTTAATTACGCTTCTAACATTGGTAATTTTATCAAATACTGATAATTGTTTATACATAGCTTCTAGAGCATTTTGAAAAGCCTCATTTGGAGTGATTTGTCCATCAGTTGTTACGGTTAAAACCACTTTTTCATAATCAGGATTATCTTCAAATAAAACTTTTTCAATATCATAGGTTGCTTCTCTTACAGGTGTAAAGAAAGCATCTAAAGCTATAAATTTAGGATCATTTATAAGCTCTTTAATTTCTTCGCTTGGTACATAGCCAATACCTTTTTCAACAATCAATGTGAATTTGAGTTCAGCATCTTCGTTGATTGTTGCTAGATAGGCGTCTTTATTTACTACTTCTACTTGATCATTATTTAGATCTTTGCCGTAAATTTCTTTTGAGCCTTTAAAGCTAAATTCTACTATTTCTTTATTTGATTCGCCTTTAATTTTAAAGCGTAGTTTTTTTAGATTAATGATAAAAAGTGCTACATCTTCAAGCATACCACGCATGCTATCAAATTCATGAGCTACGCCATCAATATGAATTGCAGTTGGAGCATATCCTATGGTGCTAGTGTAAAGCAAACGGCGTAAAGGATGGGCTAGGGTGATTCCATAGCCGATCTCAAAAGGCCAAGCACTGATTTTAGCCACAGTATCACTAATGTTTTCTATTGTAAATTCTGTTGGCGTATAAGCAGATGTTGTAATGTTTCTCATATTTAGCCCCTATTACTTAGAGTAAAGCTCAACGATAAATCTTTCCTCAACCGGAATGACAACTTCTTCTCTCTCAGGTTTTCTTGTGAAAATTCCAAATCTCTTATCTTTTTCAACATCAACCCAAGCAACGATTCCAGTTTGTGCTGTAAGTTCGATAGCTCTTGTAATTTGAGGATTGTTTTTGCTTTTTTCGATGATTTCGATTTTAGCACCTGCTTCTACTCTAAAGCTAGGAATATCCACTCTTTTACCATTTACTAAAACATGTCCATGTGTTACAAGTTGTCTTGCAAAACGACGTGTTGTAGCAAAACCCATTCTATATACCACATTGTCTAATCTTTGTTCTAAAAGTTGGATAAGTAATACCCCTGTATTTCCTTCTCTTCTTGCTGCTTCAGCAAATAAACGACGGAATTGCTTTTCGCTTACTCCATACATAAATTTAGCTTTTTGTTTTTCTCTTAATTGAAGTCCATACTCACTAATTTTACCTTTTCTTGCTCCGTGTTGTCCTGGCGCATAAGGGCGTTTGTCTAGTGCACTTTTGCCAGCTAGTCTTCTTTCTCCTTTTAATGCTAAGCTAACACCAAAGCGTCTTTCTAATTTTTCTACTGGTCCTCTATATCTTGCCATAATATTCTCCTAAATTTTTCTTATATCTTAGACACGACGACGCTTAGGCGGTCTGCAACCATTGTGAGCTAATGGAGTGATATCTTTTAAGAAAGTTACTTTGATTCCTTCCATAGCACCTACACTCTTAACAGCAGTTTCTCTACCGCTTCCTGGTCCTTGTACTTTAATGCCTACTTCTTTAATTCCGTGTTCTTTTGCTTTATTTAAAGCGTCTTCTACTGCTTGTTGTGCTGCATAAGGAGTTGATTTTTTAGAACCTTTAAATCCTAAACCACCTGCACTACTCCAAGCGATAGCATTTCCCATTTCATCAGTTACTGTAACCATAGTATTGTTAAAAGTCGCACTGATATAAACAATACCTTTTGCTATATTTTTTTTAACTACTTTTTTCTTTACGATTTTTCTTTTTGCCATGATTTATCCTTATGATTTTGCACCAACAGTTTTTCTCTTACCTTTTCTAGTTCTTGCGTTTGTTTTTGTTTTTTGTCCGCGAACTGGTAAGCCTTTTCTGTGTCTTAAGCCTCTAAAGCTTCCTAAATCCATAAGTGCTTTAATATCCATAGCAACTTGTTTTCTCAAGTCCCCTTCAACCATATAGTTTTCTTGAATTTCTTTACGGATAGCTGCTGCTTCATCTTCACTTAACTCATGAACTCTTTTATCATAAGAAATTCCTACTTTATCTAGAATTTTTCTTGAAGTGAAAAGCCCTATACCATAAATATAGGTTAGTCCATACTCAATTCTTTTTTTCTTTGGTAAATCCACACCTGCAATACGAGCCATGTTTATCCTTGTCTTTGTTTATGTTTTGGATTTTCGCAAATAATGCGAACCACGCCTTTACGGCGAACTACTTTGCACTTGTCGCACATCTTTTTAACCGATGGTCTCACTTTCATGAGCGTCTCCTTGAATGAATTCCACTTGATTTACGACTACATCAGGTTTTATGAATAACCAACTATTTTCAAAATAAGTGGTGGATTTTAAAAATACTTCTTCATATAGTTCGATGTAATTTGTCGCAAAAACTCTAATTTTATCTAAAATTAGCTTTTAAATAACTTAGATTATTTATATCTAAAAGTTATACGCCCTTTATCAAGGCTATAAGGTGTAAGTTCTACTTTTACTTTATCACCTGGCATTATTCTTATATAATGCATACGCATTTTTCCTGCAATATGACATAAAATTACATGTTTGTTGTCAAGTTCAACCTTGAAATTTGCATTAGGCAATGCTTCAAGTACGGTGCCATCAATTTCAATTACATCATCTTTTGCCAAAATTTTCTCCTTTCATGAAATAAAAAGGCTATAATTTTAGCAAAAATTATTAAAATTTTTACTTAATTTTTAGTAATTTTTAAGTAATTAATCTAAAAATTTAGGTTCGATAAAAGGCACATGAGTCCCTATAACTTTGAGTTTTCTTTCTTTAAATTCTTTAAGTAGTTTTTCCCTTGTTTGTATAGCCTCATTTTGATCTATATCAAATTTTATAGCGATTTTAGGTTTTGGAATTTGTATATCATAAAGATGAAGTAAATCTCCCCAAAAGACTATTTTATCATCAATTATTATAGCGTTTTGTCCTGGGGTATGTCCATAAGCAGGTATGGCTTTAATGCCTGAATTTTGAAAGATTAAATCTTTAGAGTGGTTAATAAATTCTATATTTTTAAGTTTAAGTAAGGTGTTTTTAATTTCTTGTCTATCGCTTTTGATCCAAAAATCATATTCTTTTTTATCGATTAAAATTTGAGCTTTTGGAAAAAGATTTTCTTCGCTCATTAAAGCTCCTATATGATCAGGATGTGCATGTGTTAAGATAATATGAGTGATATCTTTAAAATCGGTTTTTTGGATATGTAATTTTTCTTTTAATGTATCAATAGTATCTAAAAACCCTGTGTCTATTAAAGCATTAAAATTTGGATTTTTTATCAGAGCAATATTATGCTCATTTCTTTTGATTTTTGTGCGAGTTTTTTCTATAAAATTCTTATCTTCATCGCTTTGTGGCACTAAAAAAGAAAATAATAAATTTAAAAATTCATCATCAGATTGTTTAAGTGGGATTATATGGGTTTGATTTGAACTTTTGCTTGTGGTTTTTTCTTCTAAAAAATAAAGATTGGTTTTTAAAAGAGTGGTTATAAAATTAAACATATTTATCCTTAAATTTTTTAGATAATATTTTGGAAATGATTATAGTATAATAAAAACAATGTTTTTAAAATTTAAGGTAATTAATCAATGAGAAAATCAAAATTTGGAACAAAGGAAATTAAGATCTTAGGACTTTCTTCACTAGGAGGAACTTTAGAATTTTATGATTTTATTATTTTTGTCTTTTTTGCTGAATATATAGCCAATGTATTTTTTCCTAAAGGTATGAGTGAATTTTGGGCTTTATTAAATACTTATGGAGCATTTGCAGCTGGATATTTAGCACGTCCTTAGGTGGTATAGTTATGGCACATTTTGGAGATAAATTTGGGCGTAAAAACATGTTTATGCTAAGTATTTTACTAATGGTTCTTCCTACCTTTGTCTTAGCTTTTATTCCAGGTTATGAAACTCTTGGGTTTTTAGCTCCTGTTTTATTGATACTTATAAGAATTTTTCAAGGCATAGCTATAGGTGGAGAATTGCCTGGAGCTTGGGTTTTTGTAAGAGAACATTGTCAAGAAAAACAAAAAGCTTTCTTTTTAAGCTGTTTAAATTCAGCTATGGCTTTAGGAATTTTGTTAGGAAGTATAGTATTTTTAATCATTAATGCTTTTTTTAGTATAGAAGAAATTGCTGCTTATGCATGGCGTATTGCTTTTTTGTAGGTGGAATTTTTGGGATTATTTCTATTTATTTGCGTAGATTTTTGCAAGAAACTCCTGTTTTTAAACAAATGAAAAAAGAATCATCGCTTAGTTCTTTTCCACTTAAAGATTTATTTAAAGAAAAGGATATTGTAAAAAATTTATTTTCATCAATGATGATGACTTGGGTTTTAACAGGTTGTGTTATTGTGCTTGTTTTATTGATGCCTAAATTTATGCCTAGTATTTTAAATTTAAGTGGGGTTGAAGGAAGTTATTTGCAGATATTAGGAATTTTGGGAATAGCTTTAGGCGGGGCTTTTATGGGTTATCTTGTAGATAAATTTGGTTTATTTAAAATTTGCATTTTCTTTTCTTTAACTTTTGTATTTTTTTCTTTTTTATATTTTTATGCTTTATATGAACTTAAAAATTTGGTTTTGGTGTGTATTTTGTATTCGATTGTTTGTTTTTTAGGTGGGATTAATGTGTTTGCGCCTATTTTAATGAGTGAAGTTTTTAGAGCTAAAATAAGATTTTCAGGAATTTCTTTTTCTTATAATATTGCTTATGCAATTTCAGGCGGTATTACTCCGCAACTCGTTTTTTGGCTTAATACACTCGCGAGTAAAAATGAAAATCCATTTTTATATGGTATGAGTATATATATGATTTTTTAGCGTTATTGGCTATTTGTGCTGTTTTTATAGTAAAAGATAAAATAAAATTTTGATAATCACTCTTAAAATGTTATAATTAAAATTATATTTTGGAGTTTATAGATGCCTTTTATTATCGAATTACTTAAGCAAAATAAATTAAAGTTGATTTCTTTTTTGCTTTTTTCTTTTATTACAAGTGCTGTTGGAGTTTTAACTCTTGTTTTTATCAATGATTATTTGCTTAAAAATGCACAAAACATTCCTATTTTTTATTTTATTGTTTTGCTTTTGATATTTTTTATAAGTTCTACCATAGTTGAACTTGGACTTAGTATTTTTGGACAAAATTTTATTTTTAAAATGCAAAGGCGTGTAGTAAAGCAGATCTTAGACACTCCTTTGTTAAGAGTGGCTAAAGTAGGTAAGGCTAGAATTTTAGCTTCTTTGGGAAGTGATGTGAGAAATATATCTTTTGGGCTTTTAAGATTGCCTGATTTTTTACAATCAAGTATATTGATTTTATGCACTAGTGTTTATTTATGTTATCTTTCACCACAAATTTTTGCTTTGTGTGTGGTATGGATTATGGTTATTTTTATTACTAATAATTTTTTGATGATGAAAGTATATCAGTATTTTCGAAAGGCAAGGGAAAATGACGATGCTTTGCAAAATAATTACCAAAATATACTAGATGGACATAAAGAACTTTTGATCAATCGTGATAGAGCCAAGCTTTATTATGAAGATGAATTTGAAAATAATGCAAGATTGAAAAAGAAAAATAGTACTTTAGGCAATCTTTTTAACAATCTCTCAAACAACTGGACAAATGTAACTCTTTTGGCTTTAGTGGGCGTAGAGTTTTACTTAGCTTTAAAATTTGAATGGGCAAGTGTTGCAGATGCTACAACTATAGCTCTTTCTATTTTGTTTTTACGAACCCCTTTAGTATCTATGATAGGATCTTTTCCTACTTTGCTTTTGGCAAAAATCGCTTTGGATAAGATCGCAAAATTGGAATTAGATGATTATATAGAAGGTTTTAAAAAAACACATTATATTAGCGAATGGAAAAAAATTTCTTTTAGAAATACTCAATTTGCTTATGAAGAAAATTTTCACTTAAATCCTGTAAATATAGAACTTAAAAAAGGTGAATTGGTATTTTTAATAGGTAAAAATGGAAGTGGTAAATCCACTTTTTGTATGCTTTTGACAGGACTTTTTAAGCCAAGCAAAGGCGGAATTTATGTTGATGATACGCTTATAGATGATAAAAAGTTAGATGAGTATAGATCTCTTATTTCTGCTGTTTTTAGCGATTTTCATCTTTTTACTAAAACCTTAAATAAAGAAAATTTTGCAAGCGAAGAAAAAATTGCTTTTTGGTTGGAGTTTTTAGAACTTAAAGATAAAACAAGTGTCAAAGATAATGAACTGACCTTAACCAAACTTTCTACAGGGCAAAAAAAGCGTTTAGCTATGCTTATAGCCTTGCTTGAAGAAAGGGATATTTTAGTGCTTGATGAATGGGCGGCTGATCAAGATCCTGTTTTTAGAAGATTTTTTTATAAAAAACTTTTACCTTTGCTAAAAGAGCAAGGTAAAACAATCTTTGCTATCACACATGATGATGCATATTTTGATAGTGCTGATAGAATTTTCTTGGCTCAAAATGGTGAAATCAGCGAATTAAAGGGTGAGAATATAAAGGAATTAGCTAAAAATTTAGTAGAAAAATTTGATTAAAGCCCAAAATGGGCTTGTATTATTTATCATAGAGCTTTTTTTCTATATCGATATAAAATTCAGCAATTTTTCCATAAGCAACTTCCCAAGCTTTAAGAGTAGCTTCGTCAGGATTTAAAAGATTTTTAATAGCCTTTAAAAGGCAAGCTCCAACTATAGGATAATGCTCTTCTTTAACCCCTAAATTAACATGAGTTATGGCAACTTTATCAACAAAGCTTCTCATATTTTCTAAATTTTCTATATTTTTGGCTGCCATTAAAATCGCCATCGCTAAAGCTTTTGGTTGTTCTCCTGAAATTTGTTTTTCCATATTAAACATAGGTTTTACCTCAGGATAATCATTAAACATTATTTTATAAAACTCATTGGTTAAATCCTCTCCATTTTTTTGCAAAATAGGCACACAATCTTTGATGATTTGAATTTGTTCTTTTGTCATAATTTCTCCTTTTTATTGTAAAAGAGATATTTTATATCTTAAAAAGGAGAAAAAAATTGACTTGTGTTAAAATTTTGTATTTAGTTGATTGAAAAAGTCTTGCATTAATATTGCTAATGCTTTATAAAAATGTGTTTTAGCTTTATTGATAACATCAAAACTCCACATGTTAAACCAAGTAAAAAATTCTTCTTTTAAGAATTTTTGCAAAGTTATATCATCTTGTTTTTTGATTAAAAAACTAATAAATAATAATTCATTTATCAAGCTATCTGCAGGTTCTTCATTAAAAAAAGAAAAAAAGTTATTTTGCACAAAAATTTGCTTAATTTTATCAGAATTATCTGAATAAATTTCTTTATTTTCATCAAGATAAAAAGAAGCAAAAGGCGGTGCTTTTACATAATCAACATCACTTAAAAACAAAGAAGTAAAATCACTTGCTATTAATTTATCATCTTCGTTTGAAGATGATAAAAGCTTTAAAGCGGTGCATTGTAATTTGCTATTATTTTTTAAAAACCAATTTTGCCAGAATTCTTCTTTTTTAAGTTTTTCTAGCAAAAAATGATTAGGTGGATTTTGCAAAAAATTGATAAATATATCTATTGCCAATTTTTGCATTAAGAATGTCCCAACTTATAAGTCCATAAAATAGCATTCTAGTGGTAAACACCCCTAAAAATGCACAAAGTAGGGCAAAATAAGCAAAAAATTTACTTTTAAATTTTTCATGTAAATAATTATGCAAATACCAAGTAAAAATCCCAAGTCCTAAGAATGCAAAAGAAAGCGATATAAACCAATCATAGGCTCCACCTAAAAGTTCAAAAGGGTTTACAAGCCCCATAATCCAAGTTTGTCCTACATGTAGGGTTTGCAAAACTATAGCAGTGCTTAAAGCCCTATGCCCATAAGTCCTGTAAAAAACGACATTTTTTTCATGTTCGCTATTTTCAAAAAAACAATAATAAACAATAGCACCTAAAAATATAGTACTAGCGAAAAAATAAAGCAAAGTGATCTTAAAATCCCAAGTAGGCACACTTTCTTGCATGGAGCCATAAGCTCCACTCATAAAGAAAAGTCCTAAAATTCCACATATTAGCGTAAGATAAAACACCCAATTTGAAGTTTTTAGATAAAGCAAAAAGCCCAAAGCACACACAAGAGATACAAATAAAATTTCATTATTCATCCAGCCTATATGTCACTCATTATTTGCATAAAAAACACCCATTCTATTTAATACATTAAAAATGTGTGCAATATCATTTAAATGAAAAAATGAAGGGATAAAAGCAACCACCATTGCAAATTCCTTTGGATTTTTACCTTCTTTTAATCTCTCATAACACCCATCGCATTTGCTCATATGACCACTTTCATGATTAAATTGAGGTGCGCCATAAGGACATACCATAGAACAAGCTTTGCAGCCTATACACATACTATCATCGATTGTTACTATACCCTATTTATTTTCGTTGTTGCACCGGTTGGATAAGCTTTAAGACAAGATGGATTAGAACAATGATTACAAGAAATAGAAGTGTAGTAAGCAAAAACACTTTGCTCAAAACTTCCATCTTCTTTACAGGTCCAATTTCCCGCTTCAGTCTCAAATACACGGCGAAAATTAACCCCCACAGGCATGTTTTTATAATCCTTGCAAGAAGGTGAGCAAGTCCTACAGCCTAAGCATTTGTTTTGATCTAGCATAAAACCAAATTGTGAATTTTCTTCGAATTTCATCTTTTTCTCCTTAAACTTTTGCAATTTCAACTAAAATAGAATGTTGTCCATTTCCTTTAGAAATAGCAGTTGGCACTATACTTGCCAAAGAATTCACACAAGTTCCCACATTGGTGCCATTTTCATATTTTACCCATGCGCCTTGTGGGGTTACTGCACAACCTGGTATGATTCCTAAGTCATTTCTTACTTGCACCACATTGCCTGTTTTGATACTTCTTTGCTCTGCATCTATGGTATTTATCCAAATTTCTTGTGGATTAGCTTCTCTAATTTGTGGAATTTCCCAAAAGCTAGAATGTGTTCTACCTTTGTAGTGATAGCCAAAAAATTGCAAAGGATATTTTTGTTTTAATGGATCTAAAATCCCTTCTCTTTGGCTTTCAAAAACAGGAATAGGCACTGTTTGTTGTCCTTCTTTTAATTTCCAAGTTTTTTGCATTTGTGCAAGTTTTGTGCTATAAATTTCTATCTTTCCGCTAGGAGTTTTTAAAGGATTATTGATAGGATCTTTTATAAAACTTTGTAATGCCACTACAGGTTTTACAGGCTCAAATTTTACAAGTCCTTTTTCGCACATTTCTTCAAAACTAGGCAAAAGTGGATTTTTTTTCATACTTTCTTCATAAAGGTATTTTAGCCAATCTTTTTGTGTTCTTCCTTCGCTAAATTCTTTTTCTATGCCAAGTCTTTTAGCAAGTTCAAGACACATTTCATAAATAGGTTTTGCTTCGCCAACTGGCTCGATAGCTTTTTGACAATAAATAATATAAGGCTTATTGCTATAATATCCTGCGCTAGGTCTTATAAAATCTTCTTGCTCCAGCATAGTTGCATCAGGTAAGATATAATCTGCGTAGTTATTTGACGGAGTTCTAGTTACATTAACATCTACTATACACTCACACAAATTCTCATCGCTTAAAATATCATGCACTTCTTTAATGGTGCTGTGCTGATTTGTAAGACAATTTCCTGCTGTATTGAAAATAAATTTGATATTTTGTTTTAATTGTGTTGTGTCACGCACCCCATCACTAATATCTGTCATTTCTTTTCCGCGATAAATAGCTTCTGTAAATAAAAAACAAGGAATAGAATCTTTTATTGGATTTTTAAAAGGCATACCCATTATATCATATGTTTTACTTGACCCTGTTCGACATCCTGTATTTGTCCCTTCTATGCCAATATTTCCTGTAATACAAGCTAGAGTTGCTATCGCCCTTGCATTTTGTTCTCCATTTGAATGTCTTTGCACTCCCCAACCTTGTTCTATAAAACAAGGCTTTATGGTGGCAATTTCTCTTGCAAGTTGAACTATGCGGCGTGCTGGAATTTTTGTAATCTTGCTAGCCCAATCAGGAGTTTTTTCTACTCCATCGTTTAGTCCTAAAACATAGCTTTCATAGCTTGAGTTTTGGTTGTATCTTGTGGCAGAGTATTTTCGCTAAAGCTTATGGTGTATTTATCAAGAAAAGTTCTATCAAGTAAATCTTTTTATCATCACATAATCAAAGCTGCATCGGTTCCTGGTGTTAAAGGCTTTTTGATAAGCATAGCCTACTCCACCACCTCCCATTCTAGTTTCAACATGATTTGCTCTAAAAAATATAGCTAATTTTGCAGAGCGTAAAGTGTATATATCGCTAGCAGGAGATCCTCCATAGAAAAAATTCATAGCATTTGAAATTTGAGCCGTAGAATAAGAATTATGATAATTTAAATAATCACCATAAAAATTTAAAAGTCTAGCCCATGGACCTTGTGTACAGCGATTGATTATTGTTCTTGTTGCATAATTTATATAAAAGGCTTCATTGCCGTATTTTTCTTTAATTTCTTGCATTTTGGCAGAAATTTCATCAAAAGCTTGTTTCCAAGAAATAGGCATAAAAATTTACCTTCACCCCTTTTTCCCACTCTTTTTAAAGATCTTTTTAGGCGATTTGCGTTGTAAACTTTATATCTTGAACTACGCCCTCTAATACAGGCTCTTGCTTGACGATTATCAAAGCTATCATCACCTTCATTATCAGTACTGATTATTTAATAATTCCATCTTGAGTATGCACTTTTACAGGACATTTTGTTCCGCAATTTACATTACATCCAGCCCATTTGCTGATCAATGGTGGAGTTTTTAATAAATTTGCACTTAGACTTATAGGACTTAAGGTTAAGCCGCCAAACAAAGAACTCCATTTTAAAAAATCTCTACGATTTTGTTCCATGTTATCTCCTTACATTTATGTGACAAAAGTAATTGCGATTATAATACAAATAATAATTTTATTCAATTAAAATTAAGACTTTAAAACTCCTAAATATAGGCTTTATAATGGATTTTTCGTTTATGAATTTAACTTCAAAAAATAAAAATTTGAATAATATAATGATAAAAATTTATTAAAATAGTATTTAAATATAAATTTATAACTAAAATATAACTTTATCCCCCGTATAGGCTTGCGAGTTGAGTTTTTTTGTTTTATAATTTTGTGCGTTATTAAAATAAAAAGGTTTTTTATGTTGAGATTTTTAATTTTTGCAATGTTGTTGTTTGTGAATTTAGAAGCAAAAATCCCAAAAGATACACTTATTATAGCAGTTGAAAATGAAATCGCAAGGATAAATCCTGCTTATAGTGAGGATCATGATGCAGTGATTAATCTTGTATTTTCAGGGCTTACGCGTTTTGATGAAAATATGAGTTTAAAACCTGATTTGGCTAAGTCTTGGGATGTTAGTAAAGACGGGCTTGTTTATGATATTTTTTTAAGAGATGATGTTTTATGGCATGATGGAGTCAAATTTAGTGCTGATGATGTGAAATTTAGCATAGAAGCCTTTAAAAATCCTAAAAACAATTCTTCTGTTTATGTCAATTTTGAAGACATTAAAAGTGTGGAAATTTTAAATCCTTCTCATGTAAAAATCACACTTTTTAAACCTTATCCTGCATTTTTAGATGCTTTAAGCATAGGAATGCTTCCTAAACATTTGCTTGAAAATGAGAATTTAAACACAAGCTCTTTTAATCAAAATCCTATAGGTACAGGTCCTTATAAATTTGTAAAATGGAAAAAAGGTGAATATGTTGAATTTAAAGCTAATGAACATTTTTATCTTGATAAGGTAAAAACTCCAAGACTTATTATAAAACACATTTTTGATCCTTCTATAGCTAGTGCTGAGCTTAAAAATGGCAAGATAGACGCAGCTTTAATCGATGTTTCTTTGCTAAATATTTTTAAAAATGATGAAAATTTTGGAATTTTACGTGAAAAATCGGCTGATTATCGGGCTTTAATGTTTAATTTTGATAATGAATTTTTAAAAGATTTAAAAGTAAGACAAGCTTTAAATTATGCAGTTGATAAAGAAAGTATAGTAAAAAATCTTTTGCATGATTATGCTTTTGTAGCTAATCACCCTTTAGAGCGTTCTTGGGCAAATCCTAAGAATTTTAAAATTTACAAATATGATCCTAAAAAAGCCGAGGATTTACTTGTAAATGCAGGTTTTAAGAAAAATAAAGATGGAAATTTTGAAAAAGATGGGAAAATTTTAGAATTTGAAATTTGGGCGATGAGTAATGATCCTTTAAGGGTAAGTTTAGCTGGAATTTTGCAAAGCGAATTTAGAAAAATAGGAGTTGTAAGCAAGGTAGTGGCTAAACCTGCTGGAAGTTTTGATTATTCTAAAGTAGATAGTTTTTTAATAGGCTGGGGAAGTCCTTTAGATCCTGATTTTCACACTTTTAGGGTATTTGAAAGTTCGCAAGATAGTGCTTTAAATGATGAGGGTTGGAATTTTGGACATTATCATGATAAAAAAGTGGATATAGCCTTGCAAAAAGCAAGAAATACTTCAAATTTGGAAGAGAGAAAAAAATATTATAAAGATTTTATAGATGCTTTGTATGAAAATCCTCCTTTTATCTTTTTAGCCTATCTTGATTTTGCTTTAGTTTATAATAAAGATTTAAAAGGTATCAAAGCAAGGACTTTAGGTCATCATGGAGTGGGTTTTACTTGGAATGTTTATGAGTGGAGTAAATAGTGCTAAAACGCTTAGTTTTTAGTCTTGTCGTAGCATTTTTTAGCACTTTTTTATGTTTTGCTTTGCTTTATTTTAGTAAAGGCGGTATAGCTTATGTTAATGGAGTTAATTCACAAAGTAAAGAATTTATTCAAAGAATAGAACAAAATTTAGGGCTTGATAAGCCTTTGCTAGAGCAGTATAAAATTTGGCTTTTTAAGGCTTTAAAAGGAGATTTAGGGGTTTCTTTTTTAAGTGGAGAAAGTGTTTTAAAGCTTATAAAAGAAAGAATTTTTAATACTTTTATTTTGGGTTTTAGTGCCTTAATGCTTTTATTTTTACTCAGTGTTTTTTTGGCACTTTTAGGATATTACTATAAAGAAAGTTTTATAGATAAAATCATCACTTTTTTAGCTTTTAATTTTTTTGCTTTACCTCCTTTTGTTTTAGCTTTATTGTTTGTTTTAATTTTTGGAATTTTTTGGAAAATTTTGCCTGTTATGGGAAGTAGTGATATAGGCTTTGAAGATGATTTTTTAAATCGTTTAGAGCATTTGATTTTACCTGTTTTGGTGCTCGTTTTATCACATTTGGCGTTATTTTTAAGGATTGCTAGAAATTTTATCAATGAAAGTTTTTCTCAAATTTTTATTCAAAATTTATATGCTAGAGCTTTGAGGGAAAAAGATATTTATTTTTTAGTTTTGAAATATTCTTTAAGTCCTATTGTGGCTTATTTTGGGGGAAGTGCTTTAAGTTTTATGATGGGAACTTATGTGGTAGAAAGTGTCTTTGCTTACGAGGGGCTTGGGTCTTTACTTTTTAAAAGTATTATTTTTAAAGATTATCCTGTTGTGCTTGCGCTTATATTTTTTAGTGTTTTGCTTGCAGCATTTTTTACATTTTTAAGTGATATTGTAGCTAGGATTTTAAATCCTAGATTAAGAAGGCTTGATTTTGTTTAAATTTCTTATCATACTTGCGCCTTTAATTTTTTTGTTTTTATGCGCCTTGTTCGCACCTTTTTTGACTCCTTTTGATATTTTAAGCACTCATTTAGAAAATTTGCATCAAGCTCCTAATTTTACTTATATTTTAGGGACTGATTTTTTAGGCAGGGATTTGTTTTCTCGTTTGCTTTTTGCTTTGAGAAATTCTTTGATTATAGGTGTTGGTGGATCTTTATTGTCTATTATTTTTGCTTTGTGTTATTTGTTTTTAGCACGATGTTTTTTTTATATTTTTTGGATGCGTATTTTAGAGTTTTTTTTAGCCTTGCCTGCTTTTTTACTTATGATGTTTTTTCAAAGCATGATAACTTCTGATGTGTTTTTGATGATTTTTTTAATCGCTTTAATTCATTGGTGTTTCATAGCAAGAATTATAGAAAGTGAATTAAAAAGACTTGAAAATTTAGATTTTTACAAAGCAAATATAGTGCTTGGAAGAACTAAATTTAGAGCTTTTTTTAAAGATTTAATACCCGCTTTAAAAACACTGATTTTTACACTTTTTATATTTAATATTGTTCATGCTATAGCCACAGAAGCTACTTTGAGTTTTTTTGGACTGGGCTTAGGATTTGAAATTCCAACTTTAGGTACTCTTTTGAGTGAGTCTTCAAAAGCAGTTTTTATAGGTGCTTGGTGGATGATACTTTTTCCACTTTTAAGCTTGCTTTTGTTGTTTTTACCTCTTTTATGGTTGGGTAATTTTTTACAAAAAATTTGGGGTATAAGATCTTGAAGGTAAGAAATTTAAATATCAGTTTGAAGAATAATTTATTGCTTAAGGATATTAATTTAGATATAAAAACAGGCAAAACTTTAATGATACTAGGACAAAGTGGAGTGGGTAAAAGCTTGTTAGGAAAAGCTTTGGTAAGACTTTTAGATTCTAATTTCACAATAAGTTTTGATGAATTAAGTTTTCATAATTCTTGTATTTTTAATTTTAACAAAGAAGAACTTAGAGATTTTCGTTCTAAGGTGGCACTTGTTTTACAAGATGCAGAGCTTAGTCTTTATCCTTATTTGGATATCGGAAATTTATGTCATCTTGTTTTAAAAACTCATACAAAATTAAAACAAAAAGAAAGAAAAGATTACGCTTTTTCTTATTTTAAAAAATTAGGATTTGAAAATCTTGATCGTTTATGGCATTCTTATGCTAATGAATTAAGTTTGGGTATGGCAAGAAGGGTGAGCCTAGCTTTAGCATTATTAAATCAACCCCAAATTTTAATTTGTGATGAAATCACAGCTTCTTTGGATAAAGAAAACGCTTCTAAGATCATATCGATTTTAGAAGAATTAAAAAATACTACAGCCTTAGTTTGCATCACTCATGATTTAAATTTGGTAAATTCTTTAGCAGATGAAATTCTTATGCTAGAAAAAAATAGTTCAAATTTATATAGTTTAGATGAGTTTTTAAGGTATTATAATGCTTAAAGTTTGTAATTTAAGTAAGTTTTATGAGCTTAAAAAGCATTGGTATTTAAAAAAAGAAAGACATATTGTTTTTGATAATATCAATTTTTCTTTAAATGAAAATGACAATTTAATGATTTTAGGTAAAAGTGGTGCAGGTAAAAGTACATTAGCTAGAATTCTTTGTTTTTTAGAAGATCCAAGCGAGGGTGAGATATGGTATGAAAATCTTAACTTACACAAGCTTGATAAAAACAAACAGAGACTTTTAAGAAAGCAAATTCAGTATTGCTTTCAAGATCACAAAATGACTTTAAACCCTTATAAAAAAATCAAAAATCTTATACAAGATGGTTTGGAAAATTTTAATTTACAAAAGAATGATGACTTGATTTTAGAATTTTTTGATTTTTTTAGTCTAAAAAAACAAATTTTAGAACAAAAACCCTATGAATTAAGCGGAGGAGAAGCCACGCGTGTAGGTCTTATCCGTGCTTTGGTTTTAAATCCTAAATTGTTGATTTTAGATGAAATTACTTCAGCGCTTGATATTAAAACTTCTAAAGAAATTTTAACTTTTTTATATGACTATCAGCAAAAAAATAATATTTCTTATATATTTATAACCCATCAAAGTGATCTTTTTTATAAATTTAATCATAAAAAATTAAAACTTTAAAAAAATATTTTTTAATATAAGTTTCAATATAGAAAGTTTAGAGTAAAATAAAGAAAAGTGTAAATTTAATTTTTGTTGTGGAGTGATTAAAGTGCTTTAAAAAAGGAGAATAAATGTCTCATATAGATGCTTCGCATCCTTATTTTGGTATTTTTTTAATGCTAGTACTTGCTAGTGTTATTTTTTTTGGACTGGTTTTTTTAGCTTCAAAAATTGGTAATAATTTTGCCGCAAAAAATCGCAAAAAATTAGGACTTGGAATTTATGAATGTGGTCCTATTCCTGTTAAACAAGCTAACAAGATTAACTCTCAATTTTTCATCATCGCCTTAATCTTCATACTTTTGGATATAGAAGTTGTGTTTTTATTTCCTTGGGCTTTGATTTTTAAAGATTTAGGTTGGTTTGGGCTTTTAGAAGTTTTTGTTTTTATCGTACTTTTAGGAGTTGGATTTTTATATGCTTATAAAAAAGGAGCGTTTGCATGGCAGAGCATCAAGTAAATTATGCAAGTGGTTTGCCCGTCGTTTTAACTAGCGTTGATAAACTAGTTCAATGGGGTAGGAGTAATTCTTTATGGGCTTTATCTTATGGACTTGCCTGTTGTGCGATTGAGATGATGGCGGCTGGGGGTTCAAGATATGATTTTGATAGATTTGGAACGATTTTTAGAGCTTCGCCACGTCATAGCGAAGTGATGATTATCGCAGGAACTTTATGTAAAAAACACGCTGAATTTACAAGAAGACTTTATGATCAAATGCCTGATCCTAAATGGGTGATTTCTATGGGAAGTTGTGCCAATACAGGTGGTATGTTTAATACTTATTCTACTGTTCAAGGAGTGGATAGAATTATACCTGTAGATATTTATGTACCAGGCTGTGCTCCACGCCCCGAAAGTTTTCAGTTTGCTTTGATGATTTTGCAAAAAAAGATTCGCAAAGAAAAAGCAAGTCGCAAGATCGCACCTAAAAGGTTGGTATGATGAGAAAGTATAGCGATAAAAAAAATGCTCAAACTCAAAATTACTATAAAGATAGATTTTATCACGCACCACACACTGTAAAATCTGATGTTAATGAAAGTGTTTTTAAAGATGATTTTGAAGTTTTAAAAACTCAAGTAGAAATTTTAAATTCCTTTATAGAGCTTGATTTTTGGGTAATAGAAATTAAAAAAGAAGACAATGTTAAAACCTTGCAAATGCTTAAAACTTTAGGGTATTTAAGTTTTACAGAGGCAAGTGCTATTGATTTTATAGCAGATAGAAATGGTTTTGAAGTGTTTTATCAGCTTTTAAATTTAGAAAAAAAATTAAGAGTGAGAATAAAAACTTTTGTAGGTGTAAAAGAGCGTTTGCAAAGCGTGGCTCATGTTTTTAAAGGGGCAAATTGGAGTGAGAGAGAAATTTATGACATGTTTGGAATTTTCATCATAAATCATCCCAATTTAAAACGCATTTTAATGCCTGATGATTGGTTTGGACATCCGCTTTTAAAAACTTATCCTTTAAAGGGTGATGAGTTTGCAAGATGGTATGAGATTGATAAAATTTTTGGTAAAGAATATCGTGAAGTAGTGGGTGAAGAACAAAGAGATTCTGGTTTTGTTGATGATAAAGATACGCTAAATTTTGCAAGACTTTATCATGAAGTGTCAAAAGGTGGTCAAAAGAAGGAAATTTCCTTTAAACAAGAATATCAAGAAGATGAAGGCGTAGCTTTTGTAAAAAAAGTAAAACGTGATGAAGCAAAAATTTTAGAGAAAAGGCGTTAAAATGCAAATTCCTAGCAAGTTAAAACCTTATTATGAAAATATAACTTTTGAGCAAGAAGACTCAAAAATGATTATCAATTTAGGCCCTCAACACCCTTCAGCACATGGAAATTTACGTCTTATTTTAGAACTTGATGGAGAGCAAGTTGTAAAAGCACGTCCTTGTATAGGTTATATGCATCGTGGTATGGAAAAAATGGCTGAAAATATGATTTATCAAGAATTTATTCCTACTACTGATAGAATGGATTATATCGCCGCTTCAGCGAATAATTATGCTTATTGTGCAGCGGTTGAAAAGCTTTGTGGTTTAGAGATTCCACGCCGTGCAGCAGTCATACGCATGATACTTTTAGAATTAAACCGTATCGCATCGCATTTACTTTGGCTTGCCACTCATGCGCTTGATATTGGTGCGATGAGTGTGTTTTTATACTGCTTTAGAGAACGTGAATATGTTTTGGATTTGATAGAAAAGTATTGCGGCGCAAGGCTTACGCATTCTTCTATGAGAATAGGCGGGGTTATGCTTGATTTACCTGAGAATTATTTAGAAGAAATGCTTGCATTTTGTGACAAATTTCCAAATGATCTAAAAGATTATGAAGATCTTTTAGATGATAATAGAATTTGGCGTTTAAGAACTGAAAATGTAGGTGTGGTTACCAAAGAACAAGCCTTAAATTGGGGTTGTACGGGTGTGATGTTAAGAGGAAGTGGTATAAAATACGATATACGCAAAGAAGAGCCTTATTTGCTTTATAATGAAGTCGAATTTGGTGTGCCTTATGCTACACAAGGGGATTCTTATGCAAGATATAAAGTTTATATGCAAGAATTTCGTGAAAGTTTGAAAATCCTTAGGCAATGTGCCACGCTTTATAAAGATACTCCACCTGAAATTTTAGCTACGCATCCTGAGTATGTAAGTGCTTCAAAGGAACAAATTTTAACGCAGAATTATTCCTTAATGCAGCATTTTGTTTTAATCACTCAAGGTTTAAAACCTCCTAAAGGCGAAGTTTATGTGCCTACCGAAAGTCCAAAAGGTGAGCTTGGCTTTTTTATCCATAGTGATGGTACAGGAAGACCTTATCGTTTAAAGGCTAGAACGCCTAGTTATTGGCATTGTGCGTTTTTTGAAGAAATGCTTGTAGGTACTTATTTGGCTGATGTTGTAGCCATTATGGGTAATGTAAATATAGTTTTAGGTGAGATAGATCGATGAGAAGAGTAGATTTAAGAAAAAGCAAAGAGCTTTTTGAAGATTTAGCACAAATCATAAAAGAAGCAAAACAAGGTGAGGTTTTAGTGGTGCTTTTTGAAATCGGCGATTTTTCTCCTGTTGAAAAAAGTTTTTCTTTTGTAAAAGAACAAGGTTGCGAGCTTTTAAATTCTTTGAAATTTAATCAAGTGGATTGGACTATTGTTATAAAAAAGGAGAGGGTATGATTTATGATAATGCTCTTTGTTTTTTAGATATGCCAAGCCTTAAAAACAAAAATTTATGTGAAAAAATAGGTGTAAATAGTATTAATATTTCTTGTTTGGAAGATAAAAATTTAAAAGCTAAATTTTACAAATGCGAAATTGCAAGTTTGAGTTTTGTTTTAGCCTTGCTTTGTAAATTAAGCGATGAAGGACAATTTAGCGATTTAGATGAGGGATATTTAAGTGCTGAATCTTGCTTTGGAGAGGAAGAAGCAGGTGAAGTGCTTGCTTTTTTAAAAGAGGCTAAGTATTTAATTATAGATAAAAATATCCATTTTTATAAAGATAGCGAAAATATCAAATATTTTTTGAATTTCTTAAGCGTAAAATATGAATTAAAGATTTTAGATAGCGATGAAGAAGAATGCGATTTTAAAAAGGCAAAATTAAACACCTTAAAAGAACTAGATAATTATGATGGTTTAGTGCTTTTTAGAGCAAATTTGCAAGATAAAAATTTACATTGTTCAAAGCAATTTTTACAAATTGCAAAATGCAAAGATCAAAGTGAAGTTAAAATTTTGGCTAAAGATTTTAGTTTTAAAACCAAGCTTTGTTTAGATGAAAATTTACAAGGCACCATAGCTTTTTTAAATTATGAAAACAATGGTTTTGATTTTACTCCAATTCGCATAAAGGAAGCAAAATGACAGTTAAGATTAATGGTATAAATTGCGCCTTTGAAGAAGGCGAATATATTTTAAATATAGCAAGAAGAAATGATATTTTTATCCCAGCGATTTGCTATCTTTCAGGCTGTAGTCCTACTTTGGCTTGTCGTATGTGTATGGTTGAAGCTGATGGTAAAAAGGTATATTCTTGCAATACTAAAGCAAAAGAGGGTATGGTTGTAGAAAGTGATTTAAAAAATCTTTGGGATGAAAGAAATGAGATCATGCAAGCTTATTGTATCAATCATCCTTTAGAATGTGGAGTTTGCGATAAATCAGGCGAGTGTGAATTGCAAAATTTCACTCATAAAAGTCGTGTAAATGTTCAAAAACATTGGATTAAAGACACGCATAAACCGCATAAACATTGGGGAATGATTAATTACGATCCCGCACTTTGCATAGTATGTGAGCGTTGTATTACAGTTTGTAAGGATAAAATCGGCGAAAGTGCTTTAAAAACCGTTCCTCGTGGCGGAGATAGTGTGGATAATAGCTTTAAAGAGAGCATGGGAAAAGATGCTTATGCGATTTGGACTAAATTTCAAAAAAGTTTGATAGGTCCTGCAAATGGCGACACGCTTGATTGTTCATTTTGTGGGGAATGTACAAGCGTATGCCCAACAGGAGCTTTGATAGGTTCGAAATTTCAATACACTTCAAATATTTGGGAACTTAAAAGAATCCCTGCTTCAAATCCGCATTCAAGCGATTGTGAGTTGATGTATTATGATATTAAGCAAAGTGGTATTAGCAATCAAAAAGAAAAAATTTATCGTGTGAGTAATGATTTTGCCTTTGCGAGTTTAAATAAGGCTGCAAGATTTGCTTTTGATACGCAAAATGAGGCAGATAAAGATGAAAAAGCCTTTAAAGAACTTGTGGAGCTTTTTGAGAAAAATGAAATTAAAAACATTAAATTTAATAGTTTTATTACCAATGAAGAAGCTTTGATTTTACAAAATTTAAAAAAGAAATTTAATCTTTCTTTGATCAATGAAGAAGCTTTGAAATTTAAAGAATTTTTACAAGAATTTATCGCTAATTCTGGCGAGTTTTATAGTGCTAATACTCAAGATATAACAAAAAGTGATTTTTTTGTTGTGGCTGGAATGCTTTTAAGATATGATGCTCCAACACTTAGCTATAAAATCAATAATGCTTTAGTGATGAATAAAGGCTCAGGGCTTTATTTTCATCCTATGGAAGATATGGGTATAGCAAAATATTCTAAAAATTTTATTTCACACATTCATAAAAGTGGCGATGAAGAGCAAATTTTATATTTTTTACTTCAAAAATTTAGCCAAGATGAAGGTATTAAAACTCATTTAGCAGAGTTTTTTGTTAGTGAAAATAAAGAAATAGAAGAAAGTATCAACGAAGAAGTTGTAGAGCAAGTCATAGAAAAAGATGAAGAAGGCAATGAAATCCAAAAAGAAGTAAAAAAAGTCGTGCCTAAGAAAGTGAAAAAAATCATAGAAGTGCAACGCTCTATTTTTGCTAAAAATTTAGGCATAGATGAAGATAAATTAGAAGATTTATTGCTTAAAAAAGCAAATTTTACTCTTGTTATAGGGAGTGATTTTTATTTTCATAAAAATGCGAAAAAACTTGCTAAATTACTTGCTTTGATCCAAAATACCACTCCTTTTAAAGTCTTTTTAAATCCTACGCATACCAATACCTTAGGTGTGGCCATGATTTGCGATTTGGATAAAAACACACAAGAAGGCAAGACTTTAGGTTATAATGAAAAAGGTGATTTTAGTTTTTCTTATGAAGAGCATGCAAATTTAGCTAGTGCGAGTTTAAATCAGCAAGAAGGAACTTTTTTAAATTACGATAAAAGAGTGGTGCCAACTAACGCTGCTTTAGAATTTAAGGGATATTTTTTAAATGATTTAGCTAATGCTTTAGGTTTTGATGAGGAATATACCATAAATTATACTAAGAGACTCCCTATAAATAAAGGTTTTTCTCCGATTGATTTTGATCATTTAGACAATTTTTATACCAATGCAGGCGATTGTAAAAGGGGATATGAGCTTAATTTAGAATGTTTTAAACAAGTTGCTAAAAAAGAATTCATCTCTCCAAATTTTGAAAATTTAAACCCAAAAGAAGATGAAATTTTGCTTTATAGTGCTAATCCTAGCTATCAATTTGGTAGATTTTCAAATCGTGCTAGTGCGATTAATGAGGTGATTTTTTTAGGTGTAAGTGAAAATTTAGCTAAAGAGAAAAATTTAAAAGATAAAGATCTTGTAAAACTTAAAATAAAAGATAAAGAATTAAGCCTTAGTGTGCGTGTGGATAAGGATATAAAAAATGGAGCTTTCTTACCGTATTTTGATGAAAAACTTGACACGCTAAGCTTTTTTGATGAAAGATTTGTTGTGGCGAATTTAGAAAAATTAGGAACAAACCATGAGTGATTTTGCTTTTTTTGCTTTAGAGGCTTTGATTAAATGTATTATTGTCATTGCAATATTTGCGAGTTTAGCAGGTCTTGCAACTTATGCTGAAAGAAAAGTTTTAGCTTATTTTCAAAGACGCATAGGGCCTGATATGGTAGGGCCTTTTGGGCTTATTCAACTTGTAGCTGATATGATAAAACTTTTTACTAAAGAAGATATAATCCCTTCAAATTCGCAAAAATTTATTTTTGCTATAGCACCTTTGATTTCTGCTATTTGTGCTTTTGTTTCTTTAGCGGCTATTCCTATGCTACCTGAATTTACTTTATTTGGAAGGGTGATTCAGCCTATAGTGGCAGATATCAATGTAGCTTTGCTTTTTGTCATCGGCACTTCAGGACTTTGCTTTTATGCGGTGTTTTTGGGTGGACTTGCAAGTAATAATAAATGGTCGATTTTAGGGGCTGCAAGAGGGCTTGTAGCGATTATTTCCTATGAAAGCGTAGGAGCTTTGGCTTTGATTGCTATTGTAATGCTTGTAGGTTCTTTTTCTTTGGTGGATATTAACAATTATCAAAGTGATGGATTTTTTTCTTGGCTTATTTTTAAACAGCCCTTGGCTTTTGTGCTTTTTATAATTGCTTTATTTATAGAGACCAATAGAACTCCGCTTTGTTTGACGGAAAATGATGCTGAAATTGTAGCGGGTTATGGAACGGAGTATTCGGGTTTAAGATGGGGTATGTTTTTTATAGGTGAATATGCTTCTATGATAGCTGGAGCTATTTTGGTAACTCTTTTGTTTTTAGGGGGTTTTAATAGCTTTTGGATTATTCCTGGTTGGATTATGATGATAGTAAAATCAAGTTTTATTTTCTTTTGGTATTTTTGGGCAAGAGCTGCTTTTCCGCAATTGCGTCCAGATCAAGTGATGAAAATGTGCTATTTGATCTTAATCCCTTTAGCGGTTTTAAACCTTTTAATCACTGCTTTGGCAGTTCTTTTATAGGAGTTTGATATGAAAAATTATTATTTAGTGGATGAGCAAAGAAAAACTCCTGTTAGCACTTGGGAGAAAATTTCACAAGCTTTGCGTAGAAGCGTTAAACTAGAGCTTTTTGTAGGGCTTTTTGTGATGATGAGAGAATTACTTAAGAGAAATAATAGCGCTACGATTAAATATCCTTTTGAAAAGGTAAAGCTTGACAATCGTTACCGTGCTGTTCATCGTTTGATGCGTTTTATAGAAAGCGAAAATGAAAGATGTATAGGTTGTGGGCTTTGCGAAAAAATTTGCATTAGCAATTGTATTAGAATGGAAACTTCTTTAGATGAAAATGGGCGTAAAAAAGTAGGAAATTATAGTATTAATTTAGGGCGTTGCATTTATTGTGGTTTTTGTGCTGAGGTTTGCCCTGAACTTGCTATAGTGCATGGAACAGAGTATGAAAATGCAGCTGAGCAAAGGTCTTATTTTGGCTATAAGCAAGATTTTTTAACTCCTATTGATAAGCTTAAAAATCAAGTTGAATTTGAAGGAGCGGGAAGCCTTAGAAAAGATGCTGATTTATTGGTGGTAAAAACACCAAATTATTACGATGTGATGCAAGAAAGAGCCTTAGAAAATCAAAATACACAAGAGCAAGGAGAAAATAAATGATAGAAAATTTGGCTTTTGTATTTTTTAGTGTAGTGGTTTTAGGCTTTTTTGGCATTGCGGTTTTAAGTAAAAATATGCTTTATTCTCTTTCGGCTTTAGCGGGTGGAATGGTGTTTTTATCGGGATTTTATTTTTTACTTGATGCAGAGTTTTTAGGCGTGATACAAATTATTGTTTATAGTGGAGCTGTGCTTGGACTTTATAGTTTCGCGATGATGTTTTTTGATGCTTCTAAAGAATTTAAAGAACAACTTAAAGCTAAAAAAAGTTTTTTTACTTTGGTAGTTTTAAGTGCGATTTTACTTTTGGCCATGCTTATAGGTTTTAAATACCAAAATATCAGCACGGATTTGCCTTTAAATGATCCTGCTTTGTTTGATTTTAATAAACAACTGGCTTTAGCGATTTTTTCAAAATATCTTTTGGCTTTTGAATTTATAGCCATTTTACTTTTGATTGCTTTAGTTTGTGCTATCACTCTTACTCATAAAGAGCTGACAAAGGAAAAACGATGATAGAAAAGTATTTTTTTATAGCTATTTTAATGTTTGTCATAGGGCTTGTAGGGATTTTAAAAAGACAAAATCTCATCATGCTTTTTATTTCGAGTGAAATTTTATTAAATAGTGCTAATTTAGCCTTAGTAGCAGCTTCTAAAATGCACAATGATTTAAATGGACAGGTTTTTGCACTTTTTATCATGGGTGTAGCGGCTTGTGAAGTAGCTGTTGGTGTAGCTTTGTGTGTGCTTTGGTATAGAAGAAAAGGCACTTTGGAATTAAAAAGCTTAAAAGAAGTGGAGGCTTAGTATGCAAAATTTGGCTTTGATTTCTCTTTTTAGTCCTTTTATTGCTTTTTTGTTTGCAAGTTGTTTTGCTTTGAGTGAGAAAAAACAATTTGTAGGGATAATTTGCTCACTTCTAATAGCTTTGAGTGCTTTTTGTTCTTTGTATTTGCTTTTTTGCAATGAAGCTTTTAATGTGAGTTTGTTTGAATGGTTTGCTGGAGTAAATTTTGGATTTGATATAGATGCCATTTCGCTTACTATGATGAGTGTTGTAGGTATTGTAGCTACTTGTGTGCATTTTTATAGTATTTTTTATATGGCTCATGATGAAGGTTTTAATAAATTTTTTGCTTATTTAGGACTTTTTGTCTTTTCTATGCTTTTTTTAGTTATGAGTGATAATTTCTTAGGACTTTTTGTAGGTTGGGAAGGTGTTGGGCTTTGCTCTTGGTTGCTTATAGGTTTTTGGTATAAAAATGATACTTATTCTTTTGCAGCTAATGAAGCTTTTATTATGAATCGTATTGCAGATTTGGGTATGCTTTTAGGAATTTTTTGGCTTTATTTACAAGCAGGAACTTTAAAATATAATGAAGTTTTTTCCATGGCACAAAGCCTAGATCACAATGCTTTGATCTTAATCGCAACTTGTTTATTTATAGGAGCTATGGGAAAATCTGCACAATTTCCTTTTCACACTTGGCTTGCTGATGCTATGGCAGGGCCAACTCCTGTTTCTGCATTAATCCATGCAGCAACCATGGTAACAGCGGGGGTTTATTTGGTAATTCGTGCTAGCACGCTTTATGATTTAGTTCCTGAGGTTTCTTATATTATTGCCTTACTTGGAGCTTTTGTAGCGATTTTTGCAGCCTCTATGGCTTTGGTGACTAGGGATTTAAAACGCATTATTGCTTACTCTACCTTATCACAACTTGGATATATGTTTGTAGCTGCAGGACTTGGGGCTTATGGTATAGCTTTATTTCACTTAGCTACACATGCTTTTTTTAAATCTTTACTTTTTTTAGGTGCTGGAAATGTAATGCATGCTATGAATGATAAATTAGACATTAAAAAAATGGGTGGACTTTTTAAACCTTTAAAATTTACGGCTATTTTGATGTGTATAGGATCTTTAGCTTTAGCAGGAATTTATCCTTTTGCAGGATTTTTCTCTAAAGATTTGATTTTAGGATATTCTTTCATTTCTTTTCACCATGGTATTTTTTTAGTGCTTTTAATCGCAGCTTTTTTAACAGCATTTTATAGCTTTAGACTTTTAATGTTGGTATTTTTTACCCCTGCAAGGCATGATGAACATCCACATGAAGCAAGTAAAATCGCACTTTTGGCTATGAGTCCTTTGATGGTTTTAGCTATTGTTGCAGGATTTTTTGAACATAGTTTTTTTGAATATTTAAGCACAAAATTAGTTTTTATTGATGCACAAAATCAAATTGTAATGATTTGTGCGAGTGTAGCAGCTATTTTGGGTGTAATTTTGGCTATTTTTGCTTATAAAAATTCTTGGTTTAAAGAAAGTATTGAAGAAAATAAAATTCACAAACTTTTAAGTAATGATTATTTTATTCCTAGATTCTATCATCAATTTATTGTTTCAAAATATGAAAGCTTATGTGCGATTTTAAAACATTGTGATCTTTATATTTTTGATAGAATAGTTGAAAAAATTGCTTTTTATTCTCAAAATATTTCACAAAAAATGATTATGCCAAACAGCTTAAACTTAATGCTTAGATTTTTGGTGACAGCTTTTGTGATTTTGTTGATTTTGGTATGGATGGTGTAAAATGCTAAATTATTTGATATTTTTTCCTTTAATTTCTGCTTTTGTGGTTTTGCTTTTAAATCGTGGAGGCGTTAAGGTTTTTAGCGTTGTTGTAAGTTTTATGATTTTGGCTTTAAATTTGGATATTTTTGCGGATTTTTTACAAGGGGCAAGCTTTGATTATAATCTCTCTTTTAAAATTTTGAAATTTTTTAGCTTTCATGTAGGAGTAGACAGTATCGCAATTATATTGATGCTTTTAAGTTCTTTGATGATATTTTTAAGCTTTTTATTTTTAAAGCTGGAACAAAAAGCGCTTGTATCTTGTATATTCTTTTTAGAATTTGCTATTATGGGACTTTTTAGCGCAAAAGATGGTTTGTTATTTTATGTTTTTTGGGAATTTTCTCTTTTGCCTTTGCTTTATATTATGGGAGTTTATGGTAAAGATTTTAGAGCAGGGGTGAAATTTTTTATCTATGCTTTTGCGGGTTCAATTTTAATGCTTGTAGCATTGATTTATCAAGCTTATTTAAATTATCAACTTTTAAACATCTTCACTTTTGACTTGGAAATTTGGAAAAATAATGCCTCAGCAGTAAATTTCACAGAGCAACTTTTACTTTTTGGAGCATTTTTTATCGCTTTTGCTATCAAAGCTCCTTTATTTCCACTTCATACTTGGGCACCTAAGGTTTATGCAAATTCGCCTGTACTTGTTTCTGTAATGCTTGTAGTTTTTAAAATGGCTCCTTTTGGATTTTTACTTTTTTGTTTACCACTTTTTCCAGATGCGAGTGTGTATTTTATGCCTTTAATTGTAGCTTTATGCATAGTGAGTATCGTTTATAATGCTTTAATTGCTTATAGAGCAGAAAATATTAAAGAATTGATCGCTTATAGTTCTATTTCACATCTTGGTGTGATGATTTTGGGAATTTTTTCTTTAAATGCTTTGGGTATTAGTGGTGCGGTTTTTTATATGTTTGCACACGGTATTGTAACGGGAGCTTTATTTTTAATGGTTGAACTTTTACACCAAAGATATCATACTTATGATATTTCTTTTTACCATTCTTTGGCTAAAAAAGCACCTTTATTTTCAATTTTCTTTATGCTAATTTTACTTGCGAGTGTTTCTTTGCCTTTAACTGTTTCTTTTGTGGGAGAGTTTTTAATTCTTTTAGGTATAGCAAAGATTAATTTATTTTACGCTTTATTGGCAGGTTTGGTGATTATTTTAGGAGCGATTTATATGTTTGCAGTATTTAGAAAAATATTTTTCATGCAAAAACAAAGCTTTATAGAGAGTTTTTCTTTACGCTTTAGAGAAATAGTAGCGCTTGTGTGTATTGTAGTAATGATTTTTGGACTAGGGCTTATGCCAAATATACTTTTAAAGCCGATACAAAAAGATGTGGATAATCTTATAAAAACAATGAATATTAGAGCTGTGGAGCAAAATACTTTAGATTTTTTATCTAAAATAGGAGAGGTAAATGTTAAATAATTTTTTAAATTTAGAACTTTTAAATATAAGCTTATCTTATCCATTTTTATTTTTAATTACAACTGCAATAGTTCTTTTGCTTTGCTCTGGTTTTTGGAAATTTCATCGATCGTTTTATATTGGCATAAGTTCTTTATCTTTAATTGTAAGTGCTTTTTTGATTTTAAATAATGCAAATGCTCAAGGTTTAGAAGCAAAAGCTTTTTTGGCTACTTTAAATAATGATATTGTTTCATTTTATGCTTCTTTGGTGATTTTGTGTTTTTCATTTTTATATCTTTTAATGCAAAAAGAAGAAAATCAGGGTGAATTTTATGCTTTATTTTTATTTGTGATTGCATCTTTGCTTTTGATGGTTTCAAGCTCAAATTTAGTACTTATTTTTATAGGACTTGAAAGTTCTTCTTTAGCACTTTATACTTTAATAGCAATGCGTGGAAGTGATAATGCTATTTCAAGTGCGATAAAATACTTTAGTGTAGCGGCTGTAGGAGCTGGGTTTTTTGTTATGGCTGTAGCTTTTATTTATTTAAAAATAGGAACTTTAGATTTATCTGCTAATTTAGCGTTAAAAAATGAGTTTCAAAAAGATCCCATGCTTTTGGGTGCTGGAGTGATGATTTTTGTTCTTTGTGCAATCAAGCTTTCTTTGGCACCTTTTCATTTTTGGCTTAAAGATGTGTATTATGCAGCACATACAAATTTGGTTGCTTTTATTTCAGTTGTGCCAAAAGTTGCCATGTTGGTTGTGGTTATTCGTTTGTTTGATTTTTTAAATAATACAGGTTTTGAATATATCATAATAGTTCTAGCGATTTTTTCTATGCTTATAGGTGCTTTTGCGGCTCTAAGTCAAAACAATATCAAAAAAATGTTTGCTTATAGTTCTGTAGTGCATTCTTCTTTGGTTTTGGTAGCTTGCATTCCTTTATTAAAAGAACAAAATTTTGATGGAATTTTGCTTGCTATTTTTGGATATTGGACTTTATTTGCTTTTGCAAATTATGCTGTATTTATGATTTTAAGCAATTATGAGAATAATTCTTATGAGAGTTTAAATGGGCTTTTGGTTAAAAAACCTTTAATTGCTTTTTGTTTAAGCATTAGTGTGCTTTCTTTAGCAGGTGTCCCGCCTTTTGGAGTATTTTGGGGTAAATTTATGATTTTAAATACAGTAATTTTAAATGGATATTGGTATTTGGCACTTTTTGTGACTTTATCTTCTGTTATTATGCTTTATGCGTATTTAAAGATTTTAATTCATGCTTTATTTATGAAAAATGATAGGGTTTATAATATTAAGTTTAGTTTTATACAAAATTTTATTTTAGCTTTTTGTGTTTGTATAAGCACTTTTGCTATATTGTTAATGTTATAAGAGTTTTGCTATAATTATTTTATGAGAATATTATTTTTAATTTTATTAAATTTTTTAAATGCTTTTGCTTTTGAGCTTGTTTTAAACACGGGTCGCGAAAATAATCAAGCTTTTGCAGTTTTACATGCGAGTAATGATTTAGAATTTACATGTCAAAAATTTATTACCGAATCAAAAGTTCATTTTGAATGTGATATTGTAGGTATGGTTGATAATAAATTAAAAGATCAGAGTTTTTCTGCTTTTGATTTAAAATTTATACAAGAAGCTCAAAAAATTAAAATGATCATTTTGCCAAAAATACAAGCAAGAATGTTTGACACTTCTCAAAATATTTATATAGATAAAGAACTTAGTTCATCAAGTTCGCATAAAAGTAAGGCTTTTACTTTTATTTTTGCACCAGAGCTAGCACCTATTAAAGACTATGATGGACTTGATTTTAATATCAATTTTCCACACGAGAGCTTGCCTTATGTTGGAGCTTTGGATTTAAATTCTGATCCTGTTATTATCCCTCAAAGTGCAGATATTAATACTTATTTACGCATCAAAAAAGAATACGATAAGGCTAATTATAGTCAGGTTGCTATTGATGCGCAAAATGCTATCAATAGATATCGTGGCAGTATTTTTACTAGTGAATTTATACTATATAAATTAAGAGCTCAAAATAAACTTTACACCCAAGATCCAAGCATGCGTGATCAACAAATTTTAGAAAAGATGATTGATGATGCTAAAAATTGGACGCGTACTTTTACAAGTGATAAAAATTTTTCAGAAGTTTTACATATAATGTTAAGAACTTATATCGCTTTAGCCCAGCGTGCTGATGTGGAATATACAATGTCGATTTTGGATAATGAACAACCTAATAATTATTTTACTCAGTTATCAAAACTTGATTATGCAGACTATATTTATAATTTAAATGAAAAAGAAAAAGCTGTAAATATTTATGAAAATACTTATTTTAATACAAAAAATTTAGATTTAGCTGCAAGAGCAGCTATGAGTTTGGCAAAGAATTTGCTTTCAAATGGGCAAGTAAATAAAGCTATAGAGTATATTAACACTATTTTAAAAGCCAATCCTGAATATTTTGGAAAAGATATTCCAAGATCCTTAGAACTTGCTAAATTATTTAATCAAAAAGGACAATTTGATATAAGTGCAAGTATTTATGAAGATGCCTTTGCTAAAATGTCCAAACTTGATCCAAGTTATGAAGAAACTTTAAAAGATTTAGCCTTAGTTTTATCACATACTAACAGATCTAGTGATGCTAAAAAATACCTTGATTTGTATATGGATGATTATTTAGATGGTAGGTATTTAGATGAAATCAAAAAAGCAAGTGATGAGGTATTCTTTGCTTTAGGTGATAATAATGCAAGCTTTTTGCATCAGCGTTATACAGATTTAATGAAGCAATATGCAAATAAAGATGAGAATATTGCAAATAAAGCTTTAGATGAAGATGTTGCACTTTATTATAAAGAGGGAAATTTTAGTGCGATTTTAGCTTATAAAGATCTTATAGAAAGTAAAAAAATTCCAAATGCTACTCAATTTTTAGAGAAAGCAGCTGTTAATGATTTAAAAAATGCGATAAAAGCTGATAATTGTATCAATGCTGCAAATATTTTTATGCGTTTTAGCGCTTATGATATAGGTCAGAAAATTGAGAATAAAAAACAAATGTTAGCTTGTCTTATCAGAACTTCTAATGTTGAACAAGCACTTGATTATATAGATAAAAATTATAGTGAAGATTCTATATTTTATGGTCTTCAAAAAGCATCTATTCTTTTTGATAATAAACAATATCCTCAGGTGATTAAAATTTCTAAAGATATAGCTAATTCTAGAATTTTAAAAAGCGATGATGAGAATTTTAAGGCTTATTATTTGCAATTTTTGTCTTTGTTGCGTTTAAATGACTACAATCAAGCCATTAAAATTTTGCAAATTTTAGAAAGTTTTCCAATGAATTTTAGTATGGTAGAAGCTTATGATGCTTTACTTTCTTATGCTAATGATCATAATATGCAAACAACTATTTTAACTTACGCACCTAAGGCCATTGACTATCAAAATTTTAAAGGTATAAATCTTTTTAGTCCTAATTTAGAATTTATGTATCTTGATGCTTTGGCTAAAATCAATAAAAATGAAGAAAGTTTAGCCGTTTTAACAGATTTGCTTAAATTAAAACTTTCAGATGAAGATAGAGCAAGAGCTTTATATATCCAAGCTTTAACTTATGAAAGAATGCAAAATATACAAGCTGAAAAAGAAAGTTTAAAACAATGTCTTGAAATCAAAAGTGTTTCAAATTGGCAGAATTTATGTAAGAGTAAAAATCAAATTTTAAATCAATAAGTAAATTTAGAGATAACTAGCTTTTTAGCTAGTTATCTAAGGTTAAAACCTCTTCTTCTTAACATCTTCTAAGATATTATTAGCTATATCACTTACTGTACTAGAAATAATAGCTGATTCATTAGCAATTTCAACATTATCTTTAGTAGTTTGATCAATTTGTGCTACGCTATCATTGATTTGAGTAATACCTGCAGTTTGTTCTTTAATACTTTCTGCCATATCATTGATAGATTGAACAAGTAAATTAGTATTAGCTTCTATTTCAGATAAAGACTTTTGAGTTCTCTCAGCTAGCTTTCTAACTTCATCAGCCACAACAGCAAAGCCTCTACCATGTTCTCCAGCACGTGCAGCTTCAATAGCTGCATTTAAAGCTAGAAGATTGATTTGATCTGCGATATCTCCTATAATACCTGTAACATTTTTAATCTCTTCAGATTGAGTGATAACATCACTAGTTTTAACTGAAACATTTTGCATAGAAGAAGTGATCTCTTCTAAAGCTGCTGCAGTTTCTTCTAAAGATTGAGCTTGAGAATTTGAAGAAGTGGTTAAGCTTTGAACAGCAGTTTGTAATTTTCCACTTTCATTAGCTAAAGCATTAGCAAAGTCTGAACTTTGTTTTAGCATTTTAACTATTTCATCACCTAAAGCATTAGTAGTTAATTCAACACTTCCTGAAGCATTAGAGATTTTATTTCTAAAATCTAAGCTTTTGTATTCTTCAAATATTTTATGAATAACATTCATATCAGAACCTACTCTAGCTTGTAAAACATCAAGAAGTTTATTTAGAACATTTTTAAGTTCAATAAGTTGTGGGTTTCTTGGATTAGCAGTAATTCTTGCTGTTAAATTACCACCTTCTACAACTGATACGGTTTGAACTGATTCTTTAACAGCTTGATTGTCTTGTTCTAAACCTTTTTTAGTAGCAAGGATGTTTTCGTTGAT